>CAXGMH010000029.1:0-23682 GCA_964010795.1 uncultured Alphaproteobacteria bacterium | reverse complement strand
GCCCGTCTTCGAAAACTAGATGCTCTGATTGCCCAGCTTAAAGGCGCGGTCGGCCAGATCCTTGTTCCGGATTTTCGCCGCCTGGTTCAAAAGCCGGTCACGCTGAGCATGGATGCCTATGCCGATGAGATCGGGCTGACATTCTTTGATGACCGTTATGATTTTGATGATGACACCAATGATGACGGCTTTTTAACGGTTGAGGAAAGCCCGCCGCTTGGCGCTGAGGAAAACGCACTATTTGGAAGCGGCTTTGATGCCGTGCTGATCTTTTATGATGAGGTGACCTTGCTGACGGAGGCTGGCGACACGTTGCTGGCTGATAATGTCGGGATCCCGTTTGAAACCGATAGAGGCTTTCTTCTCACCATCGAACATGGAGAGGCTTTGGAAATCTGCGTTGAGGAAGGTTTTGTCCTCCAAGCTGAGAATGATGACGATCTGCTTGTCCAAGTTGGCGGCGGTTTTTTTGAAGGCGAAGGCCAACCGACCTTGATTGATGGCTCTGACCGCATTCTTCAAATTAACGGTTTGCGCCCATATGCGACAGTTATCAATGCCGGAGAGAGCATCTCCCCCGCTGAAGGACATGCTCATCTGATTATTGAGGATGTGGTGACTAACATTGAAGGCACTGCAGTTATTAACGTTGCGCCAAAGATACGCGCAGTCATTACCGAACAACCCATTGTGCTTGGCGGCATGGCCGTCCTGATGCGCTTAACCGAGGATGATGCGGGGAATAACCCCACCGTCCCGCCGAATCGATCTTCTTACACACTAAGTTTTGAACAAATACTGACCTAAAAATGTCTGAAAAACGCCTGGATGCAACTCTGTCTGCTGAGACGGAGAAGCAGGTGGTGCGTCCAATTCTCCTCGCTGAGTTTGATTTCGGTGAGACGATTGATCGGGCATGGAGTGGTCTTGGGCAATTAAGCTGGGATGATGAGATTTGGTACGGCGCTGGCGATCTCGGCAAAGTCAGCACGGTTGAAGAAACAACAGAGCTGAAGGCTACAGGGGCCAGTTTCCAGCTTAGCGGTATTCCAGCTGATCTGATCACTAAGGTCAGCACAGCCAAAATTCAGGGGCATAAAGCCCGCATGTATTTGGGGTTCATTAACGAGGATTTCAGCACCCTCGTTGCTGATCCCTTCCTTATTTTTGATGGCCGTATGGATACGGCTGAGATTGCTGATGGCGGCGATACGGCCACCATCACGCTTACGGCTGAAAGCCGCTTAAGAGATTTAGAACGTGTCCGCACCCGTCGCTACACAGATGCGGATCAACAATCACGCTTCCCAGGCGATAAGGGGTTGGAATACGTCCCATCCATGCAGGACAAGAAAATCATCTGGGGCCGCGCACCGGAATAAACCATGTCAGAAATTAAACGTTATTCAGATTGGCCAGAACGTCTGGCCAAATTCATCGCTGACACTCGTCAAAAACCCTTCGTGTGGGGAGAGAATGATTGCTGTCTATTCGCCATGGATTGTGTAGAGGCCATCACAGGCCATGATTTGGCAGAGCCATATCGTGGCTATAAAAGCCAGATCCAAGCATTACGGCTTTTGAACAAGTGTGGCGGTGTGGCTGGAATCGCCGATGCCGTAGCTGCCAAATACAACATTCCTGAAATCCCGCCATTAACAGCGCAACGCGGCGATGTTTGTCTATTTGATATTGGTCGTGGAGATACGCTGGGCATTCGCGCTGGAGAACACATCTTTGCACCTGGGCGTGAGGGTTTGATCGGCTTTCCATCGCTTCAGGCGGTACGTGCTTGGAGAATTGGATAATGCCCCAGGTTGTTCCAGTTGTTCTTGGCGCAGTTGCTTCCAACTTCGTCAGCGGTGTGGTCGGCGGTGGAATTATCGGCGCTATTGTTGGCGGTGTTGTTGGATCCGCTGTTGTCTCATTCACAGCCCCCATTTTTGCACCAAAACCTAAGCAGGCGAAGTTTACGAACCCGTCGGTCACATCTGTGTCTTCCGGAGCTGGAAGCCGTGGCCGGACGGAGATGGTTAACCAGCCCATCACCGCACACCGCATTGTTTATGGCCGGACGCGGGTTTCGGGGCCGCTTGTGTTCACCCACAGCCGTCCGGTTAGCGGAGGCGATAATAAGCTCGACATGCTGCATTGGGTTATTGTGCTGGCCGCGCACGAGGTGGAAGAGATCGAGGAGATCCTCTTCAACGATGAAGCCGTGCCTCTCGATGGCAATGGCGATGCCACCTCTGAGCCTTACAAGCGTGACGGCACAGTTTTCGCCAGCATTTATAAGCATCTTGGAGAAACTGACCAGCAGGCCGATTCCATTCTGGTCAGTAATTCCGGCGGTCAATGGACAAACGCCCACCGTCTGCGCGGTTTGGCTTATATCCATGCTCAGATGCGTTATGACGATAAAGCCTATGCGAGCGGCACACCGAATATATCGGCCATCGTCAAAGGTCGCAAAGTCTATGATCCGCGCACCACAAGCACGGTCTGGTCTGATAATGCCGCTCTTTGTGTGTTGGATTATTTGCTCTCTGATTTTGGCCTGGCCGCCAACGCCGATGAAATTGATATGAATTCCTTTATCGCCGCTGCCAATATCTGCGATGAAGATGTGGCTACGTTGGACGGCACAGAGAAACGCTACACCTGCAACGGTGTTGTGGATCTGACAGATAACCCCAGAGATATTCTGGAAGCCATGCTTGGCAGTTGCGCTGGGTATTTGACCTACACGGGCGGTAAATGGCGATTACAGGTCGGGGCTTATTATGCACCCGTCAAAACCTTTGATGAGAGCTTCTTACGTGATGCGGTTGTGATGCGTCCGCATCGATCACGCCGTCAGCTCTTCAACACCATCAAGGGTGCGTTTGTGTCGCCGGATCATAACTGGCAAGCCACGGATTATCCGGCGGTCGACTCTGATCTTTATATTGCAGAAGATAGCGGTGAAGAGATCGTTTCCACTCTTGATCTTTCATTCACCACATCTCACACCATGGCGCAGCGCATTGCCAAGATTGCGCTGGAGCAAATCCGCAGGCAGCGGCAGATCCAATATCCATGCAATCTGGCTGGATTTCAGGTTATGGCAGGAAACACAGTTGCGGTGGATTTGGAGCGGTTTGGTATTAACGGCCTGCCGTGTCGTGTTGTGAATTGGCAGATGACCGAGGAAATGGGGGTAGACCTTACCCTCGATGAAGACGGCGAAGGTGTTTACGCCTTTACGCAATCTGATCTCAAAACCATGGGCGATGCACCGCAGGTGGTTGTGCCGAATAACCAATCGGTGCCACCGCACGAGCCAAACAATGTCACAGCCAGTGCTGGTGATGATTACATCACGGTGAGCTGGGATCCGATCACAGAAAGTGACTTCCGCTATGTCGAGGTGTGGGAGCGCACCAGTGATACAGCCACACCGGAACAAGATGCCGCCCGCATTCTGGAGGTCTACGACAATTCATTCACCCGCAATCTGCTGCCTGGCTCTGAGACGCGTTACTACTGGCTACGTGCCGTGGATCGATACGGCAATAAATCAGACTTTGCGGGGCCAGTCACAGCCACAACCAGCGGGGATCAAACTGTTGTCCTCGTTCTTGAATAACCTTTCATAAGGAGCAAAACATGACCACGACTAAAAAAATCTCCGAGTTGCCCTCGGCGGTTACGCCGCTACAGGGTGATGAGTTAATGCCCATTGTGCAGGATAACGCCACACGAAAAGTTACTACTGGCGATCTTGTGGCCGGAAAAGCTGACACCGTTCATACGCATACACTGTCAGATATCGTTGATGCTGGAACGGCGGCAGGATCTAACATTGGAGATTTTGCCGATGCTGCTCAGGGAGCTTTAGCGGATACAGCTCTGCAGCCTGCTGACGTAGGGAGCGCTGCATATAACGATACAGGCGATTTTGCCACAGCAGCCCAGGGTGGTTTGGCTGATACGGCTGTCCAGCCTGGTGATCTGGCTGCAGTTGCCACCAGCGGAGATTACGGCGATCTCAACGATATACCGCTGGCCGGACTTGCTAACGCCATCATTAATGGCTGTGGGCGTGTTTCTCACCGTGGCGATCAGTCATTAACAGATAGCTGGGGTAAAGCTCCAGTTGATTTGCTGAGCATCAAAGCGGAAGGCACAGTATCGGCCGGCACGATCAAACATGTCACCAGCGCATTTACGCTGTCTGGAACTGGTCATGTCACCTTTGTTGAGAATGCCACGCTCACAGGATCCGGAGCCATTTTGTTCCGCCGCCGAATTGAAGCCAAGGATGCTTGGAAGTTTTACAATGCGGCTGCCCATTATTCAGCGCGAGTTTACCACGATCACGGCGCAAATGTGGATTTCATCATTACCGTTCGCAAAGCTGACTCTGTAGATGATTTTGCCAGCACAACACAAATCGCCACAGGCACAGTTTCCGTTGCCAATGACAGTAACTCCGATATTGATTTGGCTATTGCCGATATGGGTGATTGCCGGAACGGTATAGAGATCGAGGTCAAAGTCGATTGTGGAGCTATAACCACGAAGGATACTTATTTCGGCCAAGAACAGCTTTCTATCGGCACAGCCAAACGGCCTTTTTTGGTTCGGCCTTTGGCATTGGAAGAGAAACTCGTCAGCCGATACGTGCGACCCATTGGAGCGATCCTCGGCGTGGCCAATTCCGGGTCCAATATGCAGGCCGTGTTTTCTCATCCTGGCATGCGTGCCGCCCCGTCCTATGAGGTGGATGCCCCCATTGCTATGACGGATGGTTACACGGCTGATTTCACGCAAAGTCAGGCCAGCATCACATCTGTCCATGAAAATAACGCCGATCACGGGCGCGTAGATATTGCTTATTTCTCCGGCCTTACTTCGGGTCGTTTCCACATCCAAAGAGGCACAGGCGGCTTAATTCTGGCCTCAGCTGAGCTATAAAACATGGCAGAAATCGATAATATCCTCGTCCCTGGACAAAGCGTTAACAAGCAGAAGCTCCGGCAATATCTAGCCGCCAGAGAGATTGCCCGTCCGCAAGACTACGGCGCGGTCGGCGATGGCGTGAATGATGACACGCAGGCTATCAATGATGCGCTTTCCAATGAAAAGGCTATCTATTTGCCGCGTGGCAAGTATCGGATTACCGGGCCGATCGTCATGCATTACGGCAATGCTATCCTCGGAATGGGTGATGAAAGCGTAATCCAAGCCCAAGATACGCCGTTGAATGAAAATGAAGTGCCACCATACACCGCTGATTTCAATGCCATTGAAATTGTTGAAGGCTACTGCACGCTAGAGAATATCAAGATTGTGGGTGGTGCTTCTGCGCTCTTCTTGGCTGGTAAGGTCAGTCCCTGTGTAAAAAACGTGATTGAAAATATTACAATCTGGGATGCACAAATCGGCGTGACGCTTGATGGTTGGAATGACACCAACAAGCCGTGTTACTGGAACAATATCAGTCGCGTGCTGGTGGCGCGTCCTAAGATCAATGGCGTGCTGTTAACCACCACACCAGATGACTGGAATGATCCGGAGACTTTTGGTGATAGCCCTAATGCTAACAAATTCCACGATGTACGGGTTTACTCACTCTCCAGCCCTTTATCCGGCTCTGGCTTTTTTATCTCCACAGGGCAATACAACAACTCGTTCGTGGATTGTGAGGCTAATGTCCATGAGGATGCGGAAGCCTGTTTTCGGTTAGGGTTTCTGGCACGCAGTAATGTCATCACCAATTTTTATGCAGAATGCCTTGGTTTGGCGCCGGGCATTCGGATTGATAATGGCTCATACGATAATACGATTGTGCGGCTTTTTTCTGCGACAGGAGGTGCAGCAATTTGGGATCCCACATTGCAGGGCGAATACCAGGCATATGATGCAGGCTTTCCCAAAAAGAACTTCATGAAAGATGTTTACATGACCGATGTCCATGTAGACGGCATGACGCGCGGCACCACCTACATCGATCCTCCGGCCAGCCATGTGGGCGATATTTCAATCGATCTGGAGCATACGTTTTATCTGCTCAGCTCCTTTAATAAGTCCTACGATTTGATTTTACCCAATGCAGGGGATGCTACCGGGCGATGGGTTACGCTCAAGAAATCAGATCTGCGCGATAATCCCATCAATATCAAAGAAAACAATGGTGCCGGACCGGATAACCGGACGCTCACACTGCTGCAGCAGTATGACACTGTCACATTGGTTTCCAACGGCGCAACATGGTGGATTTGTCATGATAATCGTATGCCACGCCCTAGCCGTTACATTGATAATGCTGCAGCACCATCCGGTACTTTTCAGGCAGATATGTTGAACCGCGTATATTTGGTTTCCGCATTCTCTGGACAAATCATATTTGAAATTCCTGCACCCTCCGCAGCGGCTGGCCGCGTTTGCACAATTAAGAAGATCGATCCGTCTGGAAACCACGTCAAGATTCAAATGGCTGGCGGCACAGGTGGTGCAGATGCACAGATCTGGAGTTTAACTTTGCACTTTGCCGCGCTCACCATTTACTCAGACGGCGGACAGTGGATCGTGCTCTCGAAATATTAACCATTATTAACAGAAAGGAAAAACCATGACACCAGCAGAATGGGGTCTCTTGTTCGGCATTATTGCCCACAGTGTGGCCGTACTTATGGCTTTGGTCAAACTTGTGACATGGGTCACTACGCATGTGACAACGGCAGAACAAAAAATCAAAGCTCTCGAATATCAGGTCAATAACGATGTGACCGGTCGCCGCGTGGTGGGTGAGATGAAAGAGGATCTGGCCACCATAAAAAGCCAAATAGTCGATATGCGAAGAGACATTCAACAGATTAACAAACACCAAAATTGAAAGGAGGATCTATGGATATTAGGCAATTTAAAGATTTTATTGTTCGCCCGGCCTTGCAGCAGATTAATGCCTGGACACTAAATGCGGAGCAACTGGTCATGGCAACGGCAATGGCAGAGAGTGGTTTATTCTTTGTACAGCAAATCGGGCGCGGTCCAGCCCGCGGATTTTTTCAAATGGAGCCAATTACACATGATGATATTTGGGAGAGATATTTAAGCCGTAAGCCAGCATTATTAAATGATCTCAAGCCCCTCATAATGCGTGATATGGATTTACACGATCAGTTGCGTGGCAATTTATTTTATGCGGCGGCGATGTGCCGCATCTTTTATCTGCGGTTTAAAGCACCTCTCCCAAAAGAGGGGGACTGGCACGGCATGGCAGCTTATTGGAAGAAATACTACAACACCCACCTTGGTGCGGGCACGACCGAAGGCTTTCTCAAAAAAGCACGTCCGGCCATCGATATTTATGCTGGAGGATTTTGATGCTCAGACCCGATAAAGAAGATCCTATGAAGGTCAGACGTTGTCTGGCTTTTTTTGTATCCATATACGCCTTTCTGGTGCTGCCGAATTTGCTGGTGGCGTATCAGATCCTTGCTGGAGCAGATATCGGCTTGCTCCAGTCTATTCTCACCTATGTTGGCATTTTGGCTGGCGGCCCGATCGGCGCGTATCTCTATGCCGCTCACAAGAACGGAAACTCTGAAACCAAGAGGCAGCCATGATCTGGGATTTTGCATTGAAAAACTGGCGGTGGCTGGGAAGCTTTATTGCTATGGCGTTATTGTTTGGCTGGATCTCATGGCAAGACCACCAGATCGCCACGCTCAAACGCGAGCTGCTCTCTTCTCAGGCCAGTGTCGCGTCCTATGAGGCAAGTCTGTCAATTTTACAGGCGGACATGCAGGCAAAAATAAAAGCATTAGAAGAAGAGCGTGACCGCCAAATTGTAAGAACCCAAAACATGGAGCGGCTTTTAGGCCGTATCGAAGGAGCAAGTGATGAACAAGATGCCCCTGTGGCTCCCGTGCTGCGTGATGCTATTGACCGCCTGTACGGGAACGCCTCAAACCCAGATTAAGGTTGTTAAGCCCGACATACCGGACAGTTTACGCACATGCGATGACGTTCCGAACTATCCTGGTGATAGCATGACTCAGCGTGATGTGGCAAAATGGTCAGCCCGCTTATGGTACGCCCATGCGGACTGCAGATCCAAGCTGCAGAGCCTGAGTAACGCTGTCGGAGCTAATGATGACCCAAACGAATCAAAGAGATGATTTATGGCTGGATGTGGCCGTAGAGATCAAACGTCGCCACAAACGCAAAATGATTACGGCGCCGGGCGGACAGGATTTAATCACAGGCGAAAACCTCAACCACGATGATGCCTTACTGAAAGCCATCATCCGTGCGCACAAATGGCAGGATATGATCGATAGCGGCAAAGCCCGATCCATCCGCGATGTGGCCTCAAGAGAAGGCGTACCCAGCGGCTACGCCTGTAAGATCATCAGGCTCATAGAGCTTGCCCCAGACATCACGACTGCGATTGTAAATGGCCGCCAGCCTGCGTCATTACAGCTTGCCGACATGATGAAAGACTTCCCCGTGCTTTGGGAAGATCAACGCCAGCATTTCGGGTTTTGAATTATTGATTACAACTACTGTTTTCAAATTCCAGCGTTGAATGCTCGATTTCAAACCTGTCATGCAATATTTTCTTGAGGCGGTTTTTTAAATCGTCCATTTCCGCACTTTCACTTAAAACCACATGAGCCTCTAAAGCATTGCGGTGTTCGTCCAGTTGCCAAACATGCACATGATGAACATTCCTGACGCCATCAACTTTTTCCATCGCTGATCTTATATCCTCCAGGCTTAAACCCTCTGGTGCGCCTTCCATCAAAAGATGAATAACTTTCGGGATTTGAGTAAAGCCCTGCCACAGCACATAGCCGGAAATAATGAGCGTCATGGCCGCATCAGTCCAGACCCAGCCATATAGCAAAATAAGCGTACCGGTAATAATCACACCGACTGAGGCCAGCGCATCTGTTACATTATGGAGGAAGGCAGCCTTAATATTCATGCTGGTTTTGGACTGGCTGTAGGTGAGCAGTGCGGTAAAAACATCAACAGCAAGCGCGATTCCGGCCACAATAACGACCGTCCAGCCCGCTACCGGCTCCGGCGTGATGAAACGCATTATCGCCTCATAGCACAGATACAGGCCTATAATAATAAGCGTGGTTAAATTGATGAGCGCCGCCACAGTTTCGGCGCGTTTATAGCCGAACGTTTTAAACTGATCGGGTGGTTTGCGGCCTATGCGAATAGCCACCAAGGCGATAAGAAGGGAGGCAGCATCGCTAAAATTATGCAGGGCGTCCGCAACAAGTGAAAGGGAACCAGACAGAATTCCCCCAATCACCTGTGCAACCGTGAGCAATATATTGGCGGAAACGGCCCACCAAAGACGGCGTTCGCCTATCTCAGAGGGATCTCCGTGATGATGCCCATGTCCCATTATGCCTCGCTTTTCTTCTTACGTTTTACACTGAACCGACTTGGAAACCATTTATATAGCGCTGGTAGCACCAGCAATGTCAGGATGGTGGAGGAAATAATCCCTCCGATTACAACGGTTGCCAGCGGCCTTTGCACTTCTGATCCTGCTCCAATATTGAACGTCATCGGCACAAAGCCAAGGGAGGCCACGAGCGCAGTCATCAGAACAGGGCGAAGGCGGGTTAAAGCGCCTTCGATGATTGCTTCTTCCAATGGCTTACCCTTGGCTTCTAAATCACGGATGAAGGACAACATCACCACACCGTTCAGCACCGCCACACCGGAGAGAGCTATAAACCCGACCCCTGCGGAAATGGAAAGCGGAATATCGCGCAGCATGAGCGCGGCAATACCCCCAGTCAAAGCCAACGGCACACCAGAGAACACCAGCAACGCCGCTCTTGCGGAATTAAACGCCATAAATAGCAAGCCGAATATCAGCAATAGCGCCACTGGAACAACGATCATAAGACGCTGCTTGGCAGATATAAGCTGCTCAAACGTTCCGCCGTAATCAACCCAGTATCCGGCGGGGATATTGACCTGTTCACGCACGACCTTTTGCACGTCTTCAACAAAGCTGGCCAGATCACGCCCTCTGACATTGGCGGTGACAAACAAACGCCGCTTGCCGTTTTCGCGGCTTATTTGTGCGTGTCCATAGGCAATATCCAGATCAGCCACCTCTTTCAAAGGCACATAATCCGGCGTTTCATCCGCGCCTTCTTGCTCTGCATTTGGTATAGGAATGGGAAGCATTTCAAGACTTTTGATATCGGTGCGGAGATTTTCAGGCAGGCGGACAACCAGATCAAAGCGGCGGTCGCCTTCAAAAACCTTCCCGGCTTCACGTCCGCCCATAGCCACCTGCACCACGTCCTGCACATCAGCGATATTCAGGCCGTAAAGATCGAGACGTTTACGGTCCGGCAATATGCTTAGTGTGGGCAAACCGTCTGCCTGCTCCATTCGTACATCGGCTGCGCCGTCCACTTTTTTAACGGCCGCTTCAATTTCCTGCGCAGTTTCAAGCAGGACTTCCAGATCATCGCCATAAATCTTGACGGCAAGATCACTACGCACACCGGAGATCAGCTCGTTAAAACGCATCTGGATCGGCTGGGGAAACTCGTAGTTATTGCCGGGCAGTTTCTCTAAAGTCTTTTCCATTCGCTCGATTAACTCTGATTTCGGCAAAGACGGATCAGGCCATTCTCCGCGTGGTTTTAAAATGATAAAAGTGTCAGCCACGTTCGGCGGCATGGGATCGGTTGCCACTTCCGGGGTGCCAATTCTACTGAAAACAGTTTTGACCTCATCAAAGGTCAGCACCGTTTTTTCAACTTCATGCTGCATTTCCGTTGATTGGCTCATGCTCGTGCCAGGAATGCGCATGGCATGCATGGCAATATCACCTTCATCCAGACTTGGAATAAATTCCGCGCCCATGCGGGATGCCCCGAACAAACTGACCACAACCAGAACAAGCGCTGTTATGATAACAATAGCGGGATTGCGAAGGCTCCACTTCAAAAGCGGCTCATAGCCTTTGCGCGCACCGCGCATGACCACGTTTTCTTTCTCATCCACTTTGCCCGTAATAAACGTGGCCACAGCCGCCGGAACAAAGGTCAGCGATAAGACAAGCGCGCTCAGTAACGCCACAACAACGGTAAAGGCCATCGGATGGAACATCTTGCCTTCCACACCGGTCAGTGAGAAAATCGGAATATATACAATCGTAATAATCAAAATCCCGAAAATGCTAGGTTTAATGACTTCCGCTGTTGCCTTTGCTGCCAGAGAAAAACGCTCATCTTTATTCAGCAATCGTCCAAGCCTGTGCTGCTCCATCCCAAAACGCCGCAGACAGTTTTCAATGATAATCACCGCGCCATCGACGATCAGGCCGAAATCCAATGCGCCCAAGCTCATCAAATTGCCGGAGACCTTGTTTTCCACCATGCCCGTAATGGTCATGAGCATGGTGATGGGAATAACCAACGCGGTAATCAAGGCCGCCCTTAAATTCCCAAGCAGCAAGAAGAGAATAACAATGACCAGCAAAGCGCCTTCTACAAGATTTTTCTCAACCGTTTTGATTGTACGTTCAACCAAAGACGTGCGGTCATAAACGGGAGTCGCGTGAACGCCTTCAGGTAGAGAGTCATTAACTATTTCCAGCTTGGCCGCAACACGCTGCGCAACTTCCTGAGAGTTTTCACCCATCAGCATCATCGCGGTGCCGAGGACGACTTCTTCACCGTTCTGGGTTGCCGCGCCTGTTCTTAAAGGAGAACCAAGCGCAACATCGGCGACATCGCCCACGCGGATTGCGACCTCATCGCGTTTGGCAATAATGATATTTTGTATATCGTGAATATCCTTGACCTGTCCGGGAACGCGCACCAGATACTGCTCGCCGTATTTCTCAATATAGCCTGCACCGACATTGTCGTTATTGCGCTCTAGCGCCTCAATCAAATCGGCTATGGTTAAATCATATGCCAGTAGCTGTTCCGGGTATGGCATCACATGATATTGCTGCTCGTACCCGCCAATCGTATTGATTTCGATCACGCCTTTTAAGTTGCGGAGCTGCGGGACAATCACCCATTCTTGAATGGTGAGCAAATCCATCGGCGTATAAGCGGTGCCGTCTTCTTTAACCGCACCATCTTCGGCCTCAACCGTGTACATATAAATTTCGCCAAGGCCGGTTGCGATCGGCCCCATCATCGGCTTTATCCCCTCCGGCATTTCGCCTTTGATTTCAGACAGGCGTTCGGCCAGAAGCTGACGCGCGAAATAAATATCCGTTCCTTCTTCAAAAACCACCGTGACCTGCGATAGCCCGTAGCGTGAAATGGAGCGCGTGTAATCCAGCTTTGGAATACCCGCCAGCGCCGTTTCAATCGGGAAGGTGATACGCTGCTCTGCTTCCAGAGGCGTATAGCCCGGCGCTTCGGTGTTGATTTGCACCTGCACGTTGGTAATGTCCGGCACCGCATCAATCGACAGGCGTTTAAAATTATAGATGCCAAGGACACACACACCCAAAACCGCAATCAGGACGAGCCAGCGATGGCGTATGGATGCTTCAATTATTTTTTCTAACATATTACGTTCTCTCTTATTTTAATGTTCGTGCGCTGCGCCGGATTTCAGAATATCGGCCTTGATGATGAAACTGTTTTCGCTGACATAATCCTGTCCGGGTTGAAGGCCGCTCAGGATTTGAACGTATTTTCCGTCTGAAATGCCTGTTTTGACAGGCTTCATTTCATAGCTGTCGCCGCTCTTTACAAAGACAACCGTCTGATCTTCCATTGTTTGCAAGGCAGAAGCGCGAACGGCCAATGGAACCTGCTTTTCGGCAATTGTGACATCACCCTCAACTGTCATGCCGGGCCGCCACATATTTTTCTCATTCGCCAGTGGGGCAATCGCCACCAGCGTTTGGCTTAAGGCATCGGCAGTGGGGAAAAGCATTTCAATTCTGGCATCATTCTCTTTGCCTTCATCCAGCGTATGAACGCGCACACTTTGGCCAGAGGCGACCATATCCGCATCCTTGGGGAAAACATGAAACTTCGCCCAGACCTCTGATAAATCGGCAATAATGAATAATGGCTCACCATTTGCGACATCACCAATATTGGTGTTTCTCTCCAGAATAACGCCGCTGATGGGGGCGGTGACATTGTAATCCTGCAGGCTCTCATTGGCTTCGACCACAACCAGAACCTGACCTTTTTCAACTTTTTCGCCCAGATTGGCTTTAACGCTGCGAATAATACCCGCAAAACGTGCCCTAACATCGGCCTTTGTATTCTGGTTGATGGTAATGCGGCCTGTTAAAGGGATTACAGTTGCTATTGTAGCAGGAGCACTTTTCTCGATTTTGATGCCCGCTGTCTTTGCGGCATCCGGCGCAATCTCCGTTTTTCCTTCTTCATGCTCATCCCCGTGTTCACCGCCATGACCATGATCGTCATGCTCATCTTTTTGCTCATGACTTTCATGGCCGTGGTCATCGTGATTGTCCCCTGCTTCGCCATGGTCGTTATGCTCACCCTCATGCGCATGGCCTTCGGCCTCATCATGTGTTTCGGGGAACTCTTCATGGGCGTGGCCTTCATGTTCCTGCGCATAAACCGGAATAGTCGCGGCGGGTGCTATCAGCCACATAAGCAATGCAGCCATTAATATTGGATATTTCATTTCGTATCTCCTTGGATGATGTTTTGTATAAGGGGCGCGTGGACGTTCATGAGAAAGTCGGTTTGCGCTTTGGCTTCATAAAGGGACAAAAGGCTATCCAGTCTTGATTCCTGCACCTCATAAAGCGTGCGCTGCGCATCGAGCAGATCAAGGAATGAGAACCGCCCTGCGCTGTAACCATCCGATGCTTGGGCGTATGCACGCTCGGCACTTGGCACCATATCACTCTGATAGGCCTCGGCCTCTTTATGAGCGGCAGCCAGCTTTTCCCACGCTGCTATGGCGCTTGCCGTAAGGTCTAAATCCTGCTGGCGCGCCAGGGCATCGGCCTCAATGATTCCGGCCTTGGCAGCTTTCACTGAGCCTTGATTGCGGTTAAACACAGGCAGCGGGAAGGAAACACCCGCAATCAAAGCGGTGCTGTCATTTTCGTTAAAACGGCGGACCCCCAAACCGAATGTGGGGTTTGGAACGCCTTGCGCCCTTGCCAGACCAAGCTGGCTTGTGGCACGCATCCTGGCAAATTCAGCGGCGCGCGCTTGGGGTGTGTTTTTGACCGCATCCAATAAAGTCGCGCGATCAGGAAGGGCTGGTAATGCCTCAAGTCCGGCCTGCACTTGCATATCGTCCCCGGATATTGAAGGCGTTCCCAAAAGCGAAGCCAGAATGCTTTGCGCCTCTGCCAATTCCGCCTCTGCCTTGCTTTTCTCCAGTTTAGCGGCGGATTGTTCAATATCGGCTTTGGTATGTTGAATGTCGGATGCTGCCGCCACGCTGACCCGCTTTTTTACGGTTTCATGCGTCTCGAAGGCCAGCGATACTCTTTTCTCTGCAAGAGCAAGACGCTCCTTTGCGATAGCCACGCGCATAAACGCATATTCCGTTTCGGCCAATAAACTTAAAGCTTCCGCGATGGCCTGCTGCTGCGTAATTTGAAACCCATAATCAGCGACTTCGGTACGCTTCCGGCGCTTTCCGGCAATCTCAATTTCCTGCTCCAGGCCGAGCGTTGTTTCTGCGCCGTCAAAGCCCTCTTGCTCATCCTCACCGCCGAAATTCTCAATCTCCAGCATGGCTTGCGGGTTTGGCATGAGAGATGCCTGTAAACGCTCACCTTCTGCACCCTCAATACGGGCTAACGCCGCGCTCAGGCGGGGGTTGTTTTTCAGAGCCAGCGACAACGCGGTCTCTTTATCAAGCGGCTCGGCAAAGGCCATTGGCGCAAACGACATCGATAATACGAGCGCCGCTATTCCTATCCATAATTTCATCTTTTTTCCTTTAAGTTTTATTGAAAGCACAAAAAAACCGCATGAAATTCATGCAGTTCGGGGAGCACAGGTCATAGATATAGCGGGACGCTTAGCCTTTAAGCGGACGCACTACGCCTGTGGATATTAAGCTTTTGGGGGGCGTTTAAGGCCGTAAATAAAATCTGAAATGTAGATCAGCTCTTGTCCAAGCATGCGCTGTTCTTTTGCGCTAAACTGAATAGAAAGGTCATTATAGGCTGTAAATGAAATATGATTGTGACAATGCACATGACAACCGCTACAAGCCAGATCGCAGCCTTCTTTGGATGTATCCTCATCCGGCACATTATCGTTATTTATATGCTGAGAAGCGCATATTTCTGACGATGGATCACAAATCGTTTCCGCATGCGCAAGTCCAGCCCATGAGGTGGCCAAAAAAGTAAAAACAGAGAGTAGCATCAAAAAATTGCGCATTTTTTCAAGGTAACATCAGAAAAATATTTGTTCAATACGAAACATCATATCTTAACTATTCTTAACCGCAAAGCATTTGCAATAACACTAACCGAACTGAGCGACATAGCCGCTGCGGCGATGATCGGCGAGAGCAGCATTCCGAAAAACGGATAAAGAATGCCTGCAGCAATCGGAACACCTGCCGCGTTATATATAAAGGCGAAAAACAGGTTTTGCCGGATATTGTTCATCGTTGCTACGGACAGTTTGCGGGTGCGGACAATGCCAATCAAATCACCCTTGAGCAACGTAACGCCTGCGCTTTCCATCGCTACATCGGTTCCGGTGCCCATAGCAATGCCCACATCCGCAGCCGCCAGCGCAGGGGCGTCATTGGTGCCGTCTCCGGCCATAGCCACAATCTTGCCTTCGCCCTGTAGCTTTTTAACAATTTTGCTCTTATCCTCCGGGAGGACTTCCGCTTCCACTTCTTCAATATTTAGCGTTTTTGCAACCGCCTCCGCCGTGCGGCGGTTATCGCCGGTCAGCATGACAATGCGGATGCCCTGCTTGTGCAAAGCTTCAATGGCCTCCGGCGTGGTTTCCTTGATCGGATCGGCAATCGCCAATATTCCGGCAGGCTTGCCATCCACTGAGATAAAGATTGCCGTAGCACCGTCCGAGCGCAGCTCATCCGCCTGCGCGGATAATTTATGAATATCTACGCCGCGCTCTTCCATCAACATCACGTTGCCAAGTGCAACATTTTGTCCGTTAATTGTACCGATCACGCCTTTGCCGGTCGGCGAGTCAAAATCATCCGCTTTCGCTAAATCCAGCCCTTCGTCTTTTGCGGCCATAACAATGGCGTGGGCTAGCGGGTGTTCGCTGCCCTGTTCCAGTGAGGCGGCCAGCGATAGCAATTCATCCTCTTCGAACCCCTCAGCTGCAACGATTTTGGTCACTGTTGGCTTGCCTTCGGTCAAAGTGCCGGTCTTATCGACGACCAGCGTATCGACCTTTTCCATGCGTTCCAGGCTTTCCGCGTTTTTAATCAACACACCGCCTTGCGCGCCCTTGCCGACACCGACCATAATCGACATCGGTGTGGCCAGTCCTAAAGCGCAGGGGCAAGCAATAATCAAAACACTCACGGCAGCTATCAAGGCATAGGAAAAGGCGGGGGCCGGGCCAAAGACCATCCAGCAAATAAAGGCGATCACGGCAACCAGCATGACGACCGGAACGAACCATGAGGCGACCAAATCGGCCATGCGCTGAATTGGCGCACGGCTCCGCTGCGCCTCGGCAACCATCTGCACGATTTGCGAGAGCATCGTGTCTTTGCCCACGCGCTCAGCTTTCATGACAAAGCTGCCAGTCTGGTTCATCGTGCCGCCGATCACTTTGCTTTCCGCTTCTTTTTTAACGGGCATGGATTCCCCTGTGACCATAGATTCATCGACCGCACTGCTGCCCTCGGTCACAACCCCATCCAGCGGCACTTTCTCGCCGGGACGCACACGGAGCAAATCACCCGCCTTTATTTGATCAAGCGGCACATCTTCATTCTCTCCGCCCTCATTAATCCGACGCGCGGTTTTTGGTGCAAGATCAAGCAGCGCACGAATAGCGCCGCCAGTCTGTTCGCGTGCCTTTAATTCCAAGAGCTGACCAAGCAAAACAAGCACAACAATCACCGCTGCCGCTTCAAAATAAACGGCAACAGCGCCTTCATGTCCTTTGAACGTATCGGGAAATAAGCCGGGCGCTATTGTGGCAATCACGCTGTAAACCCATGCGACGCCTGTTCCCATAGCAATAAGGGTGAACATGTTCAGGTTACGGCTTTTCAGAGATTGCCAGCCGCGTTCAAAAAACGGCCATCCCGCCCATAAAACTACAGGCGTACCGAACAATAGCTGTATCCAGTTGGACGTATGTGCCCCGGTTAAGTGTAGGCCAAACACATGTGCGCCCATTTCCAAAATTAAAACAGGCAGCGTCAAAACCAGACCGATCCAGAAACGGCGGCAAAAATCGGTTAATTCAGGGTTCTCACCTTCTTCACCGGTGATGGTTTCCGGCTCTAAAGCCATGCCGCAAATCGGGCAATTGCCGGGACCGTCTTGGCGGATTTCCGGGTGCATGGGGCAGGTGTAAATGACGTTTGCGTCAGGTGGTGGTGCTGGCCGGTCCTTGTTTTCGTGACCGCCTTGATGACAGCAGGAATGACCTTCGTGCCCGTGTTTATGCTGTTCATGTCCCATGAGATTCTCCTTTATCTTCTTTTGAATAGTGTCTTAAAAATAATCTTTCTCCGGCAAATATAATCGCTATGCCCGCCAGCGATACATAAATCACAAGCATATCTGTCTGTGCTTTCACCATCAGGAATGCACCTAACACAATCACATCAAGGATAATCGCCGTAATAAGAATGAAGGCATTGGCCTTAATCTCTTTGCGCAAATATCTGAATACACCCCAATGAATGGCAATATCCATGATGATGTAAAAAATCGCGCCGAGTGAGGCGATCCGGCTAAGATCAAAAAACACCGTCAGCAGCATGGCCAAGACAATCGTATAAACCAGCGTGTGTTTTTGAATATCGCCCGGCATGCCGAAATGACTGTGCGGCACCAGCTTCATATCAGTAAGCATGGCCAGCATGCGCGATACGGCAAACACACTGGCAATCACGCCGGAAACCGTGGCTACAATCGCAAAGCCGACTGTAATCCACAAACCATATTGCCCGTAAGCAGGACGCGCCGCTTCCGCCAAGGCATAATCCTTGGCCTGTACGATTTCATCAATCGTTAAATTTCCGCCAACGGCAAAGGCCACCAGCATATAAACGGCGATGCAAACCCCAATAGAAATGATGATTGCACGCCCGACATTTTGATGCGGGTTTTTAATCTCACCGCCGCTATTTGTAATTGTGGTAAACCCTTTATAGGCCAAAATTCCAAGCGCAACGGCCCCTAAAAAGCCACTGGCCGTTGTGTTCTCAGGTGCAACTGAAATGCTTTCAAAATCAAAACCGGATGCCCAAAGGCCGCCAACGGCCAATAAGGCCAGACCGCCGATTTTGATAAAAGCCATAAAGAATGAGAATGTCTGGATAAATTTGTTGCCCAGAATATTTACAATAAAGGCAAAAAATAAAACCCCGACACCAAGTGCTGGGACAAGCCAGCTGCCTTTTTCAACATCAAATAGCTGAAGCGTATATGTACCAAAGGTTCTTGCCACGAGACTTTCATTGATGACCATTGAAAAGTACATCAGCAATGCACACGCAGCCGTCATCGTGCCTTTGCCGTAAGCCTTCTCCAAAAACATGGCGATGCCGCCAGCGGAGGGATAAGCATTCGACATTTTTACGTATGAATACGCACTAAAACCCACAACCACTGCAGCCACTAAAAAGGCCAGCGGGAACCATTCCCGCGCCAGTTCTGCCACCTGTCCGGTCAGGGCAAAAATCCCTGCGCCGATCATCACGCCTGTGCCCATAGCTACGGCTCCGGTTAAAGTCAGGCTGTTTTCTTTATATTTAGCGGATCGATCGTGATGATGGCTCATTCCTTGTCCTCCTTGTTATGGTCTCCATGACCGCCGTGACCATGGCCAAATATGTGCATGAGGGGACAAGCCAACAGGATGATATAAGGCAAGGCAATAGCCAGATGTTCCAAATGCTGCGTGAGAAGGTAATAACTAAGCCCAGCTAAAGCCAAAATCAGCACAACGCCCTTCCATGACAATATAAGAGCTATAAAACCTTTATGATGTTGATGATGCATAATTCTCACTCCTTTTTTGTTATTCCTCTTCCCATCCGCCGCCCATGGCCTTGAACAATTCTACGCGTGCGGCCAGTGTTTCATATCGTGCCCGTTCATACTGATCTTCGGCCTCCAGCATTGTGCGCTGCGCATCCAAAACATCCTGAAAACCAATAATGCTCAACGAATATTGTTGCTGAGCAATATTATAAGCTTCCCGCGCTTTGGCTACGGCCTGCTTTAAGGCGTGTTCGCGTTCCTGCGTTTTTTGCACTTTTGTCATGGCATTTTCAGCTTCCTGAAACGCTACCAAAACCGTCTGCTGATAATTCTCTGCCAGCTCTTTTTGGCGTGCGGTTACGCGGTCCAGATTACCTTCCAACCGTCCGCCCTGAAAAATCGGCGCAAGCACTGATCCCGCCAAGGTCAAAGCAGAGGCCGATGGGTTTGCTGCCAGCAATAAGCTGGGGCCGATATTGATAGATGGATAAAACGCGGCTCGTGCTGCACCGATATCGGCATTAGCCGCAATCAGCATAGCCTCCATACTTTTAACATCCGGTCTGCGCTCCAAAAGTGCGGCAGGCTGCAAGGCCGCCGGATCGGGCAGATGAAGAGCGTTTATATTTTTACCGCTCACATTAAAACTCTGTGGAGGCTCCCCGACCAGAACCGCCAGTGCGTTTTGTGCCAAGGCCAGTTCCTGTTCTAATGCTGTGACAGACGCATTGGCTCTGGCCACCTGTGTTTCCTGACGTGTGATATCGAGTTGCGTGCGCGCCCCAGTCTGAAAACGCGCCTCGGCGACATCCAGTAAATCTTCTGTTGCGTGTAAGTTACCTTTGGCTATGCGCACGCGCTCTTTCAAATTCAGGACATTGAAATAATTCTGCGCCACATCCCCCATAATCACAAGCGCCAATGCATCATGCTGGTAGGCAGAGCTAAGGAGCTTGTTTTCTACCGCATTTGCTTTTGCGCGGTTGGCTCCAAATAAATCAAGTTCATAGGATATGCCGATATCCGCCGTGTATTCAGGAATGCCATTATTGCGCATATCGGTGATATTCATAGGAACAGTTGAACCACTCATATAGCTTGCGGTTACATCCGCCGAAGGTAAAAGCGCCGCACCGGAAACCTTTAAATCTGCACGTGCCTGTTCAATCCGCTGAAGCGAGGCTTGCAGATTATTGTTATTTTCAAGGGCGCGCTCAATCAGATCATTTAGTTCTGCACTTTCAAACCCCGTCCACCAGTCGGCAGCGATTTCGGCATTTTGAATACTCTGCGCACTTCTCCATGCAGGCGTTTCTATCGTCGGCCTTTGGTAATCGGGCGTCATAGAACACGCCGATAAAATCAGAAGCGATGTAAATATGAATGTAAATTTCCTAAGGTTATTCATCTTGGCTACCCTTCATTTTTAATGCTCATGACTGCCATGGTCGTGGTTGTGATTTTCCTGTTGCTCCGTTTCTTTCTCTGGAGCCGCCATATCATGATGATCTTCCGTTTCTTCATCATGACCGTGACTTTCATGTGAATCTGATTGTACGGCAGGCGCGTCCACACCGTGATGGTTCGCAGATGCTTCACCATGGCTGTGACTACCGTGTCCGCCATCTCCATGGATTTCAGGCATACGCATGACGCCAGTACCATGGCGATAAACAACTTCACCGCCTTTGTATCCGGTCACGGCTAGAAATCCGGAAGCCAGAACAATAATGGTAACGAATACAGGGCTAACTGTTTCAGCGCCGCGCTGTTTCCATCCAGCCCATAAAGCCAAAGCCAGAAATATTCCGGCAGTCGGTAGTGCCCAGTTTTTATGATCCGTCATGGCGGCATGGGACGCGGCATCATGTGCAACCGAATTATAAGCATCAAATCCAGCGATCACTGTACCAATGGTTAGAAAAGCGCCGATCCATAAGTTCCACCGCGCGGCAATCAGAAGATTTTCTTTTTTGAGAATACTTCCAGCCAGATAAAGCAGCGCCGAAACACTCAACAAGCCAATCGTGAAATGCACAAAAATCGGGTGATAGTTGGGAATAATCTCTATGTTCATGTCCATCATTGCTTAAGTCCTTTCTTCTTTTAAAGGTAATTTCAGTTTCCATTGCATATACACAGCGTAAAGCACGGGGATCAGAATCAGTGTTAAAACAAGTGTACTGACCATCCCGCCGACCATTGGTAGAGCAATGCGGCGCATCACATCCGAACCTGGCCCGTCGGTAAGGAAGATCGGGATCAAGCCAAGGATGATGGTACTGACCGTCATCAGTTTCGGGCGGAGCCTTTGAATGGCGCCATGGCGGACATTTTCGAGGAGTTTCTCGAACGTATCCGGCCAATGCTCGCGCATTTCATGGTCAATATAAATGAGCATCACGATAGCTGTTTCCACGGCAATGCCGGCCAGCGCAATAAAACCAACGGCCACAGCAACAGAAATATTGTACCCTGCCAGCCAGAGCCACCAGACACCGCCGATAATTCCGAACGGCACAGAGAGCATAATCAGGATCGTACGATCCCACCGTCCAAAATGCAGGTAGAGCAATGTGAGAATAATGAGGATGGTTGCCGGAACAGCAATCTTTAAACGCTCGTTGGCCTCCTGCATTTGCTCAAACTGACCGGAAAATTTCAGTGTATAGCCCTGCGGCAACTCCAGCGTTTTCAGAGCTTCTTTAAGATCAGCAATATAAGATCCAATATCACGCCCCTCAATATCGACAAATACAAAGCCATTCAAACGCGCATCTTCAGATTTGATCATGGACGGCCCCTCGGCGATGCGGATTTCAGCAAGATCCGAAAGCGGGATATGCGCACCACTCGGAGCACTCACCAGAATATTATCCAGATCCGTTATATGTTCACGGTAAGGTCGGTCATAACGCAGCATAATCGGATAACGCTCGCGCCCTTCAACCGCCTCATCAAGTTGCATACCGCCCAGCGCCGTCTGGATAACCTGCTGCACGGTTTTGAGCGCAATACCGTAGCGCGCAAGATCACGGCGATCAGGAATGATCTCGATATATTTCCCGCCGACAACACGGTCGGCAATAGCGCTACGTGTCCCCGGAACATCTTTAGCGCGGGTTTCAACCACTTTGGCGATGCGGTCGATTTCCTGTAAATCCGATCCGGCAATTTTGATACCGACAGGGGTGCGAATACCAGTGGTCAACATATCAAGACGGATTTTAATCGGATAGCCCCAACTATCCATCATGCCGGGCAGTCCAACACGCTTATTCAGATCAGCAATCAGTTTTTGCGGCGTCATGCCTGCGCGCCATTGATCGCGAGGCTTGAGTTCAATCCACGTTTCGATCATAGCGAGTGGCGCGGGGTCAGTCGCTGTATCGGCACGTCCAGCCTTGCCGAAAACATGCTCGATTTCCGGAGCCTGCATCAACTGCCGGTTTGTCACTTGCAATATCTCACGCGCTTTGGCTGGTGAAACACCCGGCAATGTCATCGGCATATAAAGCAGCCCACCTTCATAAAGCGGCGGCATAAATTCACTGCCCAGCTTTGAAGCGGGAAGCGCTGTAGAGACAAGCGCGGCCAGTGCCAGAACAATCGTTGTTTTACGCCATTTCAAAGCAAGATCGAGAAACGGCTTATAAAGCGCAATAAAGAAACGATTGATCGGATTTTCATCCTCGCGTTTGATCTTGCCGCGTATGAGCCAGAGCATCAGCACAGGCACAACCGTCACAGATAACAACGCTGCCGCAGCCATGGCATAGGTTTTGGTGAAAGCCAAAGGTGTGAACAATCTTTCTGACTGTCCGGTTAAGGCGAAAACGGGAAAGAAGGATACGGTAATAATCAGCAATGAGAAAAATAATCCCGGCCCAACTTCTTTCGCCGCTTGCACCAATGCTTTTTGTTTATCTTCTGATTTTGCGTCAGCGCCCATATCCGAGAGTTTTCTATGCGCATTTTCGACCATCACAATCGAGGCATCGACCATCGCACCAATCGCAATCGCAATCCCGCCCAGCGACATAATATTCGCCGTAATGCCTTGTGCGTTCATAATGATAAAGGCTGCGAGAATGCCAAGCGGAATAGTAATAATCGCCACCAAAGCACTTCGCGCATGGAGAAGAAACAGGAAGGTAATCAGCGCGACCATCACGCTTTCTTCGATTAGCTTATCTTTCAGATAATCAACAGAACCTTCAATCAGCTCACTGCGGTCATAGACAACTTTCAGCTCCACACCTTCGGGCAAGCCCTGCCGCACGCTTTCCAGCCGTTCTTTGACATTGTGAATGACATCCAGAGCATTGGCACCGGGGCGCATCACAACAATCCCGCCGACGGCCTCACCTTCACCGTTCAGTTCGGTAATGCCGCGCCGAATGGCCGGACCTTCGATAACACGGGCAACATCGCCAACGGTAATCGGCGTACCGTTCACGTTTTTTAATACAGCTTGCGCGAGGGCT
>CAXGMH010000028.1:0-23980 GCA_964010795.1 uncultured Alphaproteobacteria bacterium | reverse complement strand
AGTTGATTTATGCCTCGGCTATACCTGTTGGTGGAATGCATATTACCAATGATGTTGCGCGCGGATTGAATACACCGATTCAAGAGGCTGAGCGTATCAAGACGCTTTACGGCTCGGCTTTATCGTCATCTTTGGATGATTCCGAGATGATTGACGTACCTGCACTTGGCGAGGATACTGATGAAATTAACCATGTGCCGCGCTCTGTTCTGGTAGGAATTATACAGCCGAGACTGGAAGAGATTTTTGAAATGGTTCGTGCTCGTCTGGACGAATCAGGGCTATTGAATTATCTCGGTCGCAATGTTGTCTTGACTGGCGGAACGTCACAAATGCCGGGCATGCGAGAGCTGGCTCAGAAATATCTGGATAAACAAGTGCGTTTAGGCAAGCCCCATGCGCTTCCCGGCGTGCCTGATACGGCTAAATCAGCTGTGTTTTCGACTGTGACAGGCTTACTTATATATATGCGTGATCGTTTTCATGAGCAACCTCAGCAGGTTCTGGCCGATCTTGAGCCTGAGAATCTGTTTGACCGAATCCGTTTATGGCTCAGACAGAATTGGTAGTAAACAGTTGTGGAGCGTTCTGTGGATAAGTGTGGGACAGCTTCGCTTGTGGATAAGCGAAAAAACATCAAATATATGGATAAGTTGGGGTAAAGCCTTGCTTTTTATAAATGGTCACACCACACTTATTCCTGTGAACAAAATAAAAATCTTTTTGTTTCCCTCTGGCCAGATCGGGCCGTTTCACCTTAGCCTTTCATGAAAGGTTTGATGAAATCAATCGCGCTTCTGCTTTTTCCTTAGTTTGGAAGATGCGGATCCAACGGGAGGAAATTAAATGATTGATGTTCGCATAGAGAAATCACAGCAAGAGCGTTCCGCTCGGCTAATGGCACAAAACACTGACGCTCCTGCCGGAGCACAAAACATAAAGGATGGTAATGTGATGTCCCAACAAAGCACGTCTTCAGCGCAAAAAACGCCTGCGTTAGGTAATAGCCCGAAAATCACCGTGATCGGTGTGGGCGGTGCAGGTTGTAATGCAGTTAATAACATGATTGCAACCAATCTTGAAGGTGTCGACTTTATGGGCTGTAATACGGATGCACAGGCTCTGTCGGAGTCACTTTGCGATATTCAAATCCAACTGGGTAATAATATCACTGGCGGTTTGGGCGCGGGTGCAAATCCTGAAGTTGGCCGCGCCGCAGCCGAAGAGAGTATTGATGAAGTTCTCGGCTGGCTCGAAGATGTTAATATGGTGTTTATCACTGCCGGCATGGGCGGTGGAACAGGTACGGGTGCCGCGCCTGTGATTGCCAAAGCGATTCGTGAAAAAGGCATTTTGACTGTTGGTGTTGTAACAAAGCCATTCCATTTTGAGGGTGCTCATCGTATGAAGGCTGCCGAGGCCGGTATCGAAGAGCTTCAGGAATATGTTGATACACTGATCGTTATTCCGAACCAGAATCTATTCCGTTTGGCTAATGAGAAGACAACATTCTCGGATGCTTTTAAATTGGCGGATGGTGTCTTGCAATCCGGCGTACGCGGCGTGACTGATCTTATGGTTATGCCTGGTATGATTAACCTTGATTTTGCCGATATCCGCGCCGTTATGCTTGAAATGGGCAAGGCCATGATGGGAACAGGCGAGGCCGAAGGCGAGCGCCGTGCGATTGAGGCGGCTGAAAAGGCTATCAATAATCCTCTCCTTGATGATGTGTCTATGAAGGGCGCACGTGCTGTTATTATCAACATCACGGGTGGTCACGACATGACGTTGTTCGAAGTCGATGAGGCGTGTAACCGTATCCGTGACGAAGTTGACGGTGATGCGAATATCATTTTCGGTACAGCCTTTGACGAGCAAATGGAGGGGCAAATTCGTGTCTCTATTGTCGCAACAGGTATCGAAGCTGACTCTATGCGCAAGACCAGAGGTCCAAGCAATTTTTTTAGCACAAGCATGAGCGGCTCTCCTCAGGGTGGTCAGCCTTCAGGCCGTGTGTCACCAAAAACAACAGAGCGCAATGTCGCATCTGCTCAGCGTAGTGTGCCACAAGACAGCGGCTTTTCTTCAGGTGAAAGTGTCTCGCGTCAGGTTGAAAGCGTTAGCGCTCAAAAGCCGGACGTGAAAGAGCCATCAGAGCCACAGCGCGCAACACGTGAGGGAAACGCATTCATTCCTCCTCAGCCTGTTGAGGCAAGTAGCGCCGCCCGCAATTTGCAAGGGATCACATATCCGAATCAGCAACAGCAAAGAGAGCGTCATTTCTCTGAGCAATCTGATTTTGCGCAAGAGCGTGTATCAGCACCAAGCTATGATGCTCAGGCTGAGACTGCTGCAATGCAAACCGAAGATCAACCTGTCGCAGCGCCTTCTGCACCGCAAAGAGATGTAAGGTCGGAGCGTCCACAAGGGCTTGTTCTTAATCCTCCGAAAGCACCCGAGCCGCAAAAGCGTCCGCCATCTTTGTTCGAGCGTTTCTCTGTTGGTAATTGGAAAGGCAAATCCGGCCAGCAAGAGCAAGGCTATGGGCAGTCCGAAAATGAAGACCAGCAGCAATCTGAAACGCAGTCTTCGGGAAGCGCAAGTAGCGGTGGGGGAATGCCTCCTTTTGCTTCTCTTCGTGCTGAGCGTCCGGTCACACCATCACAGCAGGGGAGTCTTGGTATTGATGTTGCTGCTCAAACCAGAGAGCAGCCAAAAGCTGAAGCCCGCGAAGATGACCTTGATATTCCGGCGTTTTTGCGTCGTCAGGCGAATTAAGCCCACGCCCTGGAATAAGATTTCTAAAGCCCCGTTTTTTGCGGGGCTTTTTTGTTGTTTTTATCTTTACAATTTAATTTTGAGAATGTATTTAATAATCATTCTCAATTGAGATGGTGTTTTAATCGCGAAAATAAAAGAAATGGTAATCGGACAAATGGCGAAAATAATCGGACAAGCAGATGAGCAGATCGTAGTGCAAGAGGCGGGAGCAGCAAAGCTAGCATCTAACTGGCGTTTTGTTGTAAAAGGTACGACGTCTATTACGGGAGCTTTTGGTGAGCGAGCTGACGAAGTTAGGGCAGAAATTGCTGAAATACAAACGCGTTTAGAACGGCCAATCATCATTGCTCCTCAGCAACGTTAATGTTGCAGCGTAACATTTTGTAAGAAAGCGTGATTTTCCTTATTGCGCTAAATCACCTACTTTATATCCTAAGAAAGTAGGCGTTATGCAACAGACAATAAGAAACAGTATTGAATTTCGCGGTATCGGTGTCCACAAAGGTGAAGAGGCGGTTATGACTCTTTATCCGGCTCCCGTTGACCATGGCATTACCTTTGCGCGCAATGATTTTGATACGCCTGTTGTGATTGATGCATCCTACGAAAATGTTATTGCGTCTGAATTATGCACGTTGCTTTGTACGGAAACCAAATCTGGTGAGACCGTTACAATCAGTACGGTTGAGCATATCCTTTCCGCTTTGCGCGGCTTGAATGTTGATAATGTCCGTATTGAGCTTTCAGGGCCTGAAATTCCGATTATGGACGGTTCTTCTATAGAATTTGTTAAGGCTATTCAGGAGACTGGCGTTGAAGTTCAGGATGCTGTTCGTCAATATATCCGTGTCTTGAAACCCGTCCGTGTCGAGGGTGAGGGCGGTAAGTTTGCAACGCTGCAACCATCTAAAACAGCTCATTTTACATTCGAGATTGATTTTGAAGCCGAGGCCATCGGGCATCAAATCCACGAAGTTAGTCTTGTGAATGGTCACTATGTCGAGTCAGTCGCTGCGGCGCGCACATTTGGTCTTTACGAGCAGGTTCAAATGCTGCGTGAGAAAGGCCTTGCATTGGGCGGTTCTTTGGAAAACGCAATCGTTGTCGACCGTGACCGTGTGCTCAATCCTGAGGGCTTGCGCTTTGAGAATGAGTTTGCGCGTCACAAGAATTTGGATGCTATCGGCGATCTATATTTGGCCGGAGCGCCTATTATCGGTGCATTTTACGGCTATAAGGCCGGTCATGCATTGCACACACAACTATTGAAGGCTCTATTTGCGGATGCGCAAAACTATGAGTGGGTGAGCGAAAGCAACCCTGCTTATGGACTTGGTGCACAGCCCGTTAAGCAAAAAGTTGTTGCTTAGACGAATCACTCTATTGATCGTGACCTGCCGAGTCGCTTAGCCTTCTATTATTGAACATGAGGTAGGGAGTCTCGGTATGCCTAAAGCAAGTCTGCTGATTGCTTTTTGTGTCATTATATTGGGCAGTGTTATAGGAGCCAGTCAGTCCGGCTCTTCTGCTGTTGAGACTGTCTCTTTTAAAGGTTTTTCTCTCGACGCTCAAAAACAAAGAGATATTCTGTCCATGGATGAGCGTTTTCTTGGTCTGTCCGAGCGTTATCTCAGCTCTCGTAGCGGCGGAGTTGAAGAGATCGTCGAGGCTGTCCGTCAACTAAGCTTAAACCTCGATAGTGTTAATTTCTTTGAATTTGACTCGATCTTTGAGGTAAAATCAGAGGCGGAAATTCCGGTTGTGAATTTTGTATCCAGCACAAAAGAGGCACAATCACATATCCCTGATTTATCGCTTTCTCTTTCCGAGGGTGTCTCTTTGAACGGCGGCTATCGTTTTGATGATGGTGGCGCGCACTCTGATTTCACAAAATCTCTGGATGAAGGCGCACATGAGATCCGCCTCGGCTTGACCTTCGCGCTGAAATAAGCTTTTCTCTTAAGGCTTATAATAATTAGTTTTGAGGTTTTTTATGTCGCTGCGTATGACGCGTTTTTTTGTTGTTTGTTCATTGGCTGTTTTTCTTCTTAGCGCTTGTGCGAGCAGCGACTCATCAAAAGACCCGATGGCTCTTCCTGCTGAGCAGCCGGTCGAGCAGATCTATGAAGATGCACAAGACGCCCTTGAGATCGGGAACTATGACACAGCTGCAAGGCTCTTTAACGAGGTTGAGCGTCTTTATCCTTATTCCGAATGGGCGACACAGGCACAATTGATGGCGGCTTATGCCTATTATGAAGGTCAACGCTATGACGAGGCTATTTTGGCGCTAGAGCGTTTTATTCAGCTATATCCCGGCAGCAAGTCACTTGATTATGCGTATTACCTCAACGCAATGGCGCATTACGAACAAATTACCGATGTTGAACGCGATCAGGAAATGACACGTCTGGCCTTGAGACAGCTTAATATTTTGATTGACCGTTTCCCTGATAGTGATTACGCCCGCGACGCACAGTTTAAACGTGATCTTACTCTTGACCACTTGGCGGGTAAGGAAATGGAGGTCGGCAGGTACTATCTGACACGTGGACATTATCAGGCAGGCATCACTCGTTTCATGAATGTAATCGAGGAGTATCAAACGACGACCCATGTGCCCGAGGCATTGCACCGTTTGGTCGAAAGCTATCTTGCGCTGGGCATTAAACAAGAGGCTGTGCGTATTGCTGCAATTCTCGGCCATAACTATCCGGGAAGCCAATGGTATGAAGATACCTATCGCTTACTCGACCCTACGCAGCGCGAAAAGCTGTTAGAAGAGCGCGGATTCTTGGACCGTACGGTTGAGACAATCTTTCGTCCGCAATAGTATAATAGGATGTTAGCGCATCTCTCTATTAACAATATCGTTTTGATTGAAAAGCTCGAGCTGGCTTGTGCACCTGGCTTGACTGCGCTTACAGGTGAGACGGGGGCAGGGAAATCTATCTTGCTCGAAAGTCTTAATCTTGTTCTTGGTGGTCGGGCGGATACAGGTCTGATCCGCTCAGGGGCGGATAAGGCTAAGATTACCGCTCAGTTTGACTTAGGCGCTAAGCATCCCGTAGCTACTCTTCTTGAAGAGCAGGATATCGAGTTTGAGGGCACATTGATACTGCGCCGCTCATTGGGGAGTGATGGCCGTTCAAAGGCTTTCATCAATGATGCTCCTGTCTCTGTCGGGCTGCTGCGCCAGATTGGTGGCTTGCTGGTGGAAATTCACGGACAATTCCAGACATATGGTTTGCTCGACCCTAAAACACATATTGATTTGCTCGATGATTATGCTGGCCTTAGGCGTGATCTTGATGTCTTGCGAAGCGCCTATGAGGCATGGCAATCCGCTCAGGCGCGGCTGGCTCAATTAGAAGCTGATTACGCACAGGCTTTACGGGAAGAGGAGTATTTCAAGGATTGTGTCGATGAGCTTGAAAAGCTTGCACCCCAAGAGGAGGAAGAGGCGCGTCTTTCTGAACAGCGCAAGACTTTGATGAATGCCGAGAAGATCACTTCGATTTATGCCGAAGTCTTGACTCATATATCCGGTGGCTATGGTAAGGGACAAGAGGGGGCTGAAACCCCGATTAATCATGCCTGCCGATTGCTGGAGCGCAATGGCGATATCTTAGGTGAGGGCGTTGACCCGATGATTGCGAGCATGGATCAGGCGCTCACGCTTTTGTCCGAGGTTTCGCGAGAGATCGAGGGAAAACTCTCGGATATGGATCGCGGCGAATATAACCTTGAACAGGTCGATGACCGTTTGCATGAGTTACGCGGTATAGCCCGCAAGCATAATGTTTTTCCCGATGACCTGCCCCGACTTCTTGATGATCTGAAAGAAAAGCTACGCCTTATCGATAATCAGGGATTTGAGAAAGACGCATTAGAAAAAGAGGTCGGTCAGACGCATAAAGCTTATCTTGAAAAAGCCAAAGATATCTCTGTAAGACGGCAAAAGGCCGCTGCGGAGCTTGATAATGCTGTAAATGCTGAGCTTGCGCCGCTAAAGCTTGAACGCGCGAGATTCTTCACAAAAATTGAGCAACGCAGCGAAGACCAGGGCGGTCCGCGCGGACTGGATCAGGTTTATTTTGAGGTTGCGACCAATCCGGGGCAGGCGCCCGGGCCTTTGAACAAGATCGCTTCGGGGGGTGAATTGTCACGCTTTACCTTGGCGCTGAAAGTTGTTCTAGCTGGGAGTGGCGCAGCGACAACAATGATTTTTGACGAGATTGATAGCGGTGTTGGCGGGGCGACGGCAACGGCTATCGGAACGCGCTTGGCTCTCTTGGGAGAGAGCAAGCAGGTCTTTGTTGTCACACATTCGCCTCAGGTTGCCGCACGTGCCGGAAATCACTGGATTGTTGCCAAGACGAGTGATAAGGCAAGCGGTCAGACTGTTACTGATGTGACACCTTTGAAGGTGCAAGCTGATAAAACCGAAGAGATTGCCAGAATGTTATCGGGAGCCGAGGTTACGGGTGAAGCGCGTGCCGCTGCTGAAAAGCTTATAGCTGCTCCACAAGACGAGAATAGAAAGACCGGGACATGAGCTTAGAAAAAGCGCGTGAGGCACATAAAGCGCTGTCAGAGAAAATACATTATCATGACCAAAAATATCATGGTGAAGATGCGCCCGAGATAACGGATGCAGAATATGACCGCCTGCGCAGAGAGCTTGAGGGGCTCGAATTTCAGTATCCTGAATTAGCCAGTGAAGACAGCCCTAGTCAGAAAGTCGGGGCTGCGCCGTCATCTGGCTTTGAGAAAGTTGCTCATAAATTACCTATGCTTTCCCTTGGAAATGCTTTTTCGAAGCAAGATATGCATGACTTTTTCACACGACTGCGCCGTTTTCTTAACTTGGGCGAGGGTGAAACTCTAGAGCTTCTCGGTGAACAGAAAATTGACGGCCTCTCATGCTCTATTCGTTATGAGGGGCGTGAACTCGTGCAAGCATCTACGCGAGGTGACGGCTCTGAGGGGGAAAATATTACACGCAATATCATGACTTTAGATGATGTTCCTAAGACACTGCCTGATGACGCGCCAGATATCTTGGAGGTGCGTGGCGAAGTTTATATGCGTCATGCTGATTTTGAAGTTTTGAACGCGCAAAGAGCTAAAGAAGAGCAGCAGGTTTTTGCAAACCCGCGTAATGCTGCGGCCGGTTCTTTGCGGCAGCTTGACTCTTCGGTAACGGCGAAACGCCCATTGCGCTTTTTTGGCTATGCCTTAGGTGAAGTGTCTAAGCCAGTCGCTGAAACGCAGGACGGTGTGAGGCAGGCTTTGGAGCGCTTTGGCTTCCAAACGCCAGAGCCGCATATATGTGCCGATGATGCGGAGGCGCTGCTTACCTATCACGAAAAGATGATGGAGGGGCGCTCTAAGCTTGCTTATGACATTGATGGTATCGTCTATAAGGTGAACAGGCTGGATTGGCAGGAACGCTTGGGGCAGGTTAGTCGTGCACCGCGCTGGGCGATAGCCTTTAAATTCCCAGCCGAAAAGGCGATCACAACTGTGAACGAAATTCGTATTCAGGTTGGGCGCACAGGTGTGCTTACACCAGTAGCAGAACTTGAGCCTGTGACTGTTGGCGGTGTCGTTGTCTCTCGTGCAACACTTCATAATGAGGATGAGATTAACCGTAAGGATATTCGTGAAGGTGATACCGTCGAGATACAGCGTGCCGGTGATGTTATTCCGCAAGTCTTGCGCGTGTTTAAGGATAAAAGGCCTGGTCATAGTCAGGCTTATTGCTTTCCTGAGCGCTGCCCTGAATGTGACTCTTTGGTTATCCGTGAAGAGGGGGAAGTTGCGAAACGCTGTACGGGGGGACTGATTTGTCCGGCACAGGCGGTGGAACGACTGAAACATTTTGTTTCGAAATCTGCCTTTGATATTGACGGTATGGGCGACAAAGTGGTGCGTCAGTTCTGGGATTTGGGGTGGGTGAAAAGCCCTGTTGATATTTTCGAGCTAAAATCGCTTCATGAAGATGATATTGCAGCACTTGAGGGCTGGGGGGCGCTATCTGCAAAGAAGCTCTTCAAAGCGATTGATAAGAAGCGCGAGATTACTCTGGATCGATTTATCTATGCACTTGGCATACGCCAGATCGGTCAGGCTACGGCCAAGAGGTTAGCGGGGCATTATGGTGATCTGGCTAGTTTAAAACAGGCCTGTTTGACGGCACAGGATAAGGACAGCGATGCTTATGCGGATTTGTTGTCTATCGAAGATATAGGCCCGTCTGTGGCCGATGATCTTATCGGCTTTTTCGGAGAGGACCATAATATTGATATCCTGGAGCGTTTGACTGATGCCTTAACAATTCCTGATTTTGAAGCGGTCGGACAGACGGATAGCCCTGTATCCGGCAAGACAGTCGTGTTCACCGGAACGCTTGAGACGATGAGCCGTTCCGAGGCTAAGGCGCAGGCCGAGCGATTGGGCGCGAAAGTTTCCGGCTCGGTATCAAAGAAGACAGATTATGTGGTTGCCGGTGAAGACGCAGGGTCCAAGCTTAAAAAGGCAACAGAGCTGGGTGTACAGGTTCTATCAGAAGCTGAATGGCAGGAGTTGATTGCTTAAATAGATAGGGCTGTATAGTCCCGTGTGCAATTACTTCGTTTTGCGAAGTTCTTGTAAACGGACGAGAGCTTCTTCGAATTTCTCAGAAAATTCACGACGCTCTTCGAAGTCACGTCCACCAGAATTACGAGTCATCGCCTGTTCTAATGCACGAGTCAAAAGCTCGGCAATTTCAAGATCATGTTGATCCAATGCCATGACGAGAGCTTCGTAAACATAATCGGCTAAACGGCGGTGGGGTGTATCACTCATATCTTTAATCCTGTTTTTAATTTATACTATGTAGCTTAGCTGTGTTGCCAGAGCTGTGCAACGCCTAGTTTGCGGCAAGCGAATCAATCACATCCCATACTGGTTTTTGCAATTCATCCGGTTCCATCAGAATTTCATGATAAGAATCAGGAAGACTGTGAATTTTCACAGTCACCGCGTCCTTCAAAAAATGCTTAATAGATTGATTATCAACCACAATATCTTGCTCGGCAATAAAGACATGCATAGGCATGTTCAGGCGGTTAAGTCTCGCTTTATGATGCCTTAGCCAGTCAATTGAGCGCAGTGCTTCGCCCAGCCAGCCGAATGTAATTCCGCCCGATGTCAAATCGGGGTGACGTGTGTAAATGGTTTTGAGCAGGTCTTTGCGGATCGGATGCGAGCAGAATTTTTCTTTTGTTTTGTCGAATTGCTGCGGGCTCCACTCTCCTAGCCCCGGTGGAAACTCTCTGGATAGACCGCAAAGACAGGCTGTCTTTATTATAAGGCGTGAGATAATGCTTTCGGCCTTTGACGCGAAATACAGGTCAATAAGGGGTGCGCTTAGAAGCACTGTATCTGGTTCAATCTCGGTGTTGCTAAGGAGCGCACGAAGGGTGAGATGTGCGCCCATAGAATGCGCAAGGATATGTGTTGATGTCGGCGATATAAGTGTTTGTAGATGCTTATAAAACGCGGTAAATGCGGCAACCTCTTTGTCGAATCCGAGGCTATAACGTGCCGTAGTATCGCTTAAATATCTGCTGGACAGTCCTTGATCGGGCCAGTCAAGGCAGGCCACGCTGAAGCCTTTGGTTACCAGTTTTTCGATCACATGGCTGTATTTTTCTATCGGCTCTGTTACGCCGGGCAAAATTATCATTAATGGTGAGGTTGTATCCTTGGTTAGGAAGTAACGCAATTTCAGCGTGTTAACCTCTATAGTGTCAGTCTTTCCAAGGCTTTGAAGAACTGTGTCGTTAATCATATTTTATACCTTTTTGCTTACCATAAGAGAAGGTAGGGACATATGGATAGTATAGCACATCTTCTTGCATTTTTAGGCCTATTGATTGTGGCATCCGCTTGGCAATTTAAGTATCGCAGCAAAGTCTTGGCTATTCATGCTGTGGCCTTCTCACTTTTTGCTGTGCAATTGGGTTTGCTGGGGGCTTATGTCGGTGCTGCTATTATGGCTTTTGGTGTGATCCGAACGACTGTTTCTATTTTTACGCAACGACGTGATGTGCTTATTTTTATGATTTTGACGGGATTATGCTCGGGTGTTTATTTCTTCTCGACTTGGTCTGATATTTTTGTCCTGGCGGCTGGGGTGATTGGCACGATTGCCTTTTACAGTAAATCAGATCGCACTATGCGAATGCTGGCACCTTTCGGGACGCTTCTTTGGGCAAGCTATAACAGCATAAATGGAGCATGGTTCCAGTTTGGCGCGGATATGCTTATCCTGAGCAGTATGGCTTTTGCAGCGCTTCGATATTATGAGGTTAAGCCAATGAGATGGCTGCACTCTGTCTTAGGCAGAAATGTAGCGGTGTCAGCAGCTGCGAGGACAGCTGCCGACTAAATTTTTTCTATTATTCTTCTATAGCTTTGATAATGCCTTCGGACATGGCTTTTGCGTCGCCAAGCAGCATCATGGTGTTGTCACGATAGAAAAGGGGGTTATCAATTCCGGCATATCCAGAACCGAGAGAGCGCTTCACGAATAGAACCGTTTTCGCGTTTTCAACATCCAGAACAGGCATTCCGAAGATCGGTGAGGACGGATCATTCTTGGCTGCGGGGTTCGTGATGTCGTTGGCGCCGATAACATAAGCCACATCAGCCTGAGCAAAGTCGCGGTTGATCTCATCCTGCTCAAATACCTCGTCATAAGGTACATTAGCTTCGGCCAGAAGAACGTTCATGTGACCGGGCATACGCCCTGCAACAGGGTGGATCGCATATTTCACATCGACGCCTTCGGCCTTAAGTTTATCTGCGAGCTCACGCACAGCGTGCTGCGCTTGTGCTACGGCCATACCATAACCGGGGACAATAATCACAGAAGAGGCGTTTTTCATGATATAAGCCGCGTCTTCTGCCGCACCGATCTTGGCTTGACGGTCAGGGTCATCATGTGCGCTGCCAGCGGCTTGTTCGCCGCCAAAGCCACCAAGAATAACGGAGATGAAAGAGCGGTTCATGCCTTTACACATGATGTAGGACAGGATTGCGCCCGAGGCACCGACCAGTGCGCCAACAATAATCAAAAGCGGATTTTGTAATGTAAAACCGATACCGGCAGCCGCCCAACCTGAATAAGAGTTCAGCATAGAGACAATCACAGGCATATCCGCCCCACCAATAGGTACGATAAGCAAGACGCCAAGTGCAAAACATAAGAGCACGATCAGCCAGAAAACCATGACGGATTGCGTGGCACAAAATACACCGATGAGTGCCAGAGTTAAAAGCCCAAGCCCGAGGTTAACAGCGTGCTGCATCGGGAAAGTGACAGGCTTGCCTGAGATTGTGCCTTGCAGTTTTCCCCATGCGATAATAGAGCCTGTGAAGGTGATCGCACCGATACCCGCACCCAATCCCATTTCAATAAGGCTTGCCAGCTTTAATTGACCTGGGGATCCTATGCCGAAAGCCTCTGGATCATAAAAGGCGCTTGCAGCTACAAAAACGGCGGCTAAACCAACCAGTGAGTGAAAGGCTGCAACCAATTGAGGGAGAGCGGTCATCTCGATTTTTTTTGCAATGACGGCTCCTATGGCGCCACCGACTGCGATGCCGAGCAGGATTGTCCAGTAACTTTCAATCACAGGGGATGCAAATGTTGTCAGCACGGCAATCGTCATCCCGCCCATACCGTACATCAAGCCGGCTCTGGCTGTTTCCGGGTGAGACAGGCCACGTAACGCCATAATAAAGCTTATGGCCGAGATCAGATATAAAAGTGAAGTGATTGTATCCATTCTTCTTAACCCTTCTTTTTAAACATATGCAACATACGGCGCGTGACGATAAAACCGCCGAAGATATTGACCGAAGCAAGCACAACAGCGAGAAATCCGAACAGGCCGGAAAGACCGCTAGTCGCAGCGCCCGCTGCTATAATGGCGCCGACGACGATCACAGAGGAAATTGCATTTGTAATTCCCATAAGAGGTGAGTGCAGAGCAGGGGTTACACGCCAAACGACGTAATAACCGACAAAACAGGCTAGCGCGAAGATCGTCAGCCCCATAGCAAGAAAGTCGCCATGTCCGCCTGCGCTTGCGCTTTGGGCCAATTCCTGATTCTCTTGTGCTAAATATGCAAGTTTCATCGTCAGGGCGGCAATGCCTTCGCCAAGTTCCATTGCGTCATTGGCGAGTTCTGCGCCCATTTCAATCATACCTTCATGGTCTTTTTCGTGTATCATTATGCGGCCTCACTATTCTTGGATGTCGTCTTTGCAAATTTTTCGTGAACGGTTTTACCGGCATGGGTCAAGACAACCGCGCCTGTGATTTCGTCTTCGAGGTTGACGTTTAATCCGCCATTTTCTTTGTCATGTAAATGTGTGACAAAATTGAGCAGGTTCTTTGCGTAAAGTGCTGAGGCGTTGCCTGCGACACGGCCGGCCATATTGCTGTAACCGATAAGGGTGACGCCGTGTTTTTCAACAACTTTTCCTGCCTCGGAGGCTGGACAGTTTCCGCCTTGCTCTACGGCTAGGTCAACCAGAACAGCGCCCGGCTTCATAGTTTTAAGCATATCTTCGGTGACCAAAACAGGAGCGGGGCGTCCGGGGATAAGAGCCGTTGTAATGACAATGTCTTGTTTTTTGATGGTTTCAGCGATCAGCTCGGCTTGCTTCTTTTTGAAATCATCCGACATTTCCTTGGCATAGCCGCCAGCAGTTTCGGCCTCTTTGGCCTCGTCGCTTTCAACCATGACGAATTTTCCGCCCAGTGATTCGACCTGTTCTTTGGCGGCAGGGCGGACATCAGTAGCGCTTACGACGGCGCCCAGTCGCTTGGCAGTAGCAATGGCCTGAAGTCCTGCAACACCTGCGCCCATGACAAAGACTTTGGCCGGAGGGACTGTGCCCGCAGCGGTCATCATCATAGGGAAAGCGCTTGCATAGGCGTTTGCAGCCTCAATGACAGAGCGATATCCGGCAAGGTTTGATTGAGAGGATAAGATGTCCATATTTTGAGCGCGCGTGATTCGCGGCATGAACTCCATAGCAACGCCTGTTAGATTGGCGTTGTTCAGTTCTTTCAAGCGTTTTTCATTGTTGAACGGGTTTAAAGCACCAATAACGATAGCATCTTTCTTCATGGCTTCGAGCGTGTCTGCATCAGGGAAGCGCACACACAAGATAACATCTGCGGATTTTACAGCCGTTTTGTTGGATGCGGAAATAGATGCGCCTGCGTCTTTGAAGGCCTGATCGGGCATATTCGCGGCATCGCCTGCACCCTTAACAAGTGTGACTTCAAAGCCAATGCCGATGTATTTTTTGACCGTCTCCGGAGAGGCTGCGACGCGGTTTTCATCCGCTTCAGTTTCTTTGAGAATAACCAGTTTCATGAAAAGCTCTTTATTTTTCGTGTTTTTGTTTGACAAGTCTATTTCTAAACATTTATATACAGACTTCAATCAAAAAAGAGATAAATCACAGATTTTGAGAGTAAAGTTATGAAAGTTGCGAATTCACTGAAGACATTAAAGAAACGTTCCAGAACTTGCCGCGTTGTTCGCCGCAAAGGTCGCGTTTATGTCATCGACAAACAAAACAAGCGTAACAAGGCGCGTCAGGGTTAATCCGGGCTTTACAACGCTCATTCTACAGAATTTTAAAAGCCTTTCCTTTCGGAGAGGCTTTTTTCGTAGCTGTTTTATAAAAAAACGCGGATAATCGTGAACGGATGCTTGTCTCGAACGTAAAAGCACATTACAGATAAGAGCAATAGCTACAAATTATAAAGAGATAAGAGCGCCATGTTTTCAAAACTTCTTGGAATGATGTCCGCCGATATGGCGATTGATCTGGGTACAGCCAATACTTTGGTTTATGTGCGTCATCAGGGTATCGTTCTTAATGAACCTTCGGTTGTGGCCATTTCTATGATGGGCGGCAAAAAGCAGGTGTTGGCTGTCGGAAATGACGCCAAGCGTATGTTGGGGCGTACACCGGGTAATATCATCGCGATCAGACCTTTGCGTGACGGTGTTATCGCTGATTTCGAAGTTACAGAGGCTATGATAAAGCACTTTATTCGCAAAGTGCATAACCGCCGTAGCTTTGTTTCACCAGAGATGGTGATTTGTGTGCCGTCCGGATCAACGGCGGTTGAACGTCGTGCTATTCAGGAATCTGCTGAAAGTGCAGGCGCCCGCCGCGTATATTTGATTGAAGAGCCAATGGCTGCTGCGATCGGTGCCGGTCTTCCTGTGACCGAGCCGACAGGCTCTATGGTTGTTGATATCGGTGGTGGTACGACAGAAGTCGCTGTAATCTCGCTTGGCGGTATTGTCTATGCGAAATCCGTTCGTGTTGGCGGTGATAAAATGGATGAGGCTGTGATTGGCTATATTCGCCGCGTCCACAATTTGTTGATCGGCGAAAGTACGGCCGAACGCATTAAAAAGGATATCGGATCCGCTTGCCCTCCTGCTGACGGAGAGGGGAAGACTTTGACGATTAAAGGGCGTGACCTTTTAAACGGTGTGCCGAAAGAGATCACAATCACAGAGCGTCAAATTGCCGAGAGTCTTGCTGAACCTGTCGGGCATATCGTAGAGGGCGTGCGTTTGGCGCTTGAACAAACGGCACCCGAATTGGCGGCCGATATCGTCGAAAAGGGGATTGTTTTAACAGGTGGGGGCGCTTTGCTTGCTAATCTTGATTATGTTTTGCGCCACGCAACTGGCTTGCCTGTCACTGTAGCGGATGATCCTTTGAAATGTGTTGCGCTGGGGACGGGGCAAGCTCTTGAAGAAAAAACCATCCTAGATATGGCACAAGGTATTTAATTCCGATTGAAAACAGACCTGTGGACAAGGCATCGCTTGCGTTGTTGTGTTTTTTATGCGAAAGGTTTAACCTAAAATTATAAAACTTTACGCATAATTATATTTACATGGATGTAAAAAAGCCCGGTCATAAAATGCTCTTTGCAAAGGCGTTGAAAAGTTCACCCTTTTCGTCGCTGCGGGTTTCTGTGTTTTTTATTGCTCTGGGCTTTGTTTTAATCTTTACATCTTGGGTTAATAAAGATTTCTCTTCTGCCTTGCGTCATAGTGGCGCTGCGGTTCTTGCGCCTGTAGTGCAATGGGCTGCCAGTCCTGTTTTTGCCCTAAGGGATATGTTCGATAATGTGACTGATCTTGTGTCACTGCGTGCTGAGAATGCACGTCTTGTTGCAGAAAACGAGAAGCTTAAAAACTGGTATCATGCAGCGCAGGCATTAAATGCAGAGAATGTCAGGCTCAACGAAACCGTTGGCTATGCCGATATTGATGGGCGCGATGTGATAACGGCTCGCGTCATAGCCGATCCGTCCCGCACATTCTTGCACTCTGTTATTGTAAGTGCAGGAGAAAAGGACGGTGTTGAGAAAAATCAGGCAGTTTTAAGTAATGGCGCTATGATTGGGCGTGTTATTTCTGTTGGTACGGATACATCCCGTATTTTGTTGATGCAAGACCACAGCGCTCGCGTTCCTGTGCTAGTGACGGCAAAAGAAGCTGGGGGTGAGAATATTCGCGCTATTATGGCTGGAAATAACTCGGCTTTGCCTGATTTGTTGCATTTGCCTTCGGATATCAATCTCAGCGAAGGACAACGTGTTATTACATCCGGCCATGCCGGTGTATTACCGCCAGACCTTGAGGTTGGCGTTGTGATGCCTGCAAAAGAGCCTGGTTATTATAAGGTCGTGCCGTCGCAAAACGGTGCCGATGCCAATTTGGTTCAGATCGTGAAATATGATAGCCCTGTGAAGCGCTTACCGCAAGAGTAAGAGGGCAGATAGTAATTTATGGCTTCCCCCTCGCATTTTTCAGAAAGCAGCTTTATTGAGCTTTGGCGATTTCGCGGTCTGGTTCTTTTGCTGCATATCGTAATGGCTGTTTTTTTTCTGCTCGATTTTCTTCCCTTTAGTCTTTGGCCTGAAGTTGTCTCTGCGGATATCATCTTGATTTGTATCGTATATTGGTCGCTTTATAAGCCCGAGATTTTTCCGCTATGGCTGGCTTTTCTCTATGGGCTTGCAACAGACTTGCTAAGCGGCACAGTGCCGGGACTACACGCGGTTTTTTATACTATATTGAGCGGTTTTGTACTGATGCGCCGCAGGCCGCTTTTGTCACAAAGCTTTCCAATTTTGTGGCTTAGCTTTGCCTCGATGATATTGCTATTGAAAGTTCTGATTGATCTCCCGCTCTTATTATCAAGCTCGGTTTCCGTTACCGGTATGATTTTATACGACGTCACTTTGACAGCATTGCTCTTTCCCGGCATTTGTGTTTTTCTGTTCGCATCTCGAAAAATACTAGATAATACAAAAGTCGTGTAACCGGTTCCGAGCCTTAGTTAAGTGGAAAAACAAAACGATAAATACAAAACTTTTTCAAGACGTGCCGTATTGATCGGTGGCGGTCAATTGCTGTTGATGGGTGGACTAACAGCAAGACTTGCACAGCTGCAAATTGCCAAGGCGGATCAGTATAAAGTTTTATCCGATCGTAACCGTATTGATTTACGCCTTATCCCTCCTTCACGCGGGATTATTTATGACCGGCGCGGAATCATTCTGGCGCGTAATGAGCAAAATTTCCGGTTATTGATGACGGCAGAGCAGGTCAGAGATATAGACAGCTTTATCGCTGAGTTACAGCGGCATATATTGCTGAGTGAGGCGGAAGTGGCTCAGCTGAAAGAACGTATTGCCGCCGTGCCATCCTTCATTCCGGTTGAGATTAAAGACCGCTTGGACTGGGAGACAGTCTCTAAGATCGAAGTGCATTTGCCGGATTTGCCGGGGGTGCAAATTGACGTTGGAGAATACCGCGTCTATCCGTTTGAAGAAGAGGTGGCTCACGTTCTGGGATATGTTTCGGCGGTCAGTAAAGAAGACCTCCGTCGTTCTGGTGAACAGCTTTTGCGCCTTCCCGGTATGAAAACGGGAAAGGTAGGTATCGAACGCACCTATGAGAAAAACCTTCGCGGCCGCGCGGGGACGAAGAAAATCGAAGTCAATGTTGCTGGCCGTGAAGTCAGAGAGCTGGAGCGGATCAAGGCTTTGCGCGGTGATGCTGTAATTTTGACAATCGACCATCCTTTGCAAAAGCTGGTGCAAGAACAGTTGTCGCAACATAAAAGCGCGGCCAGCATTGTTATGGATGCACAAAATGGAGCGATTTATGCGCTTGGTTCGCATCCGAACTATGATAACAACCTCTTTAGTTCCGGCATGAGTGCACAGACATGGCAGTCATTGCTCTCTGACCCTACGTTTCCGCTGACCAATAAGGCTGTGGCGGGGCAATATCCACCCGGTTCGACATTTAAGATGATTACAGCGCTTGCCGGATTGGAAGCCGGTGAGATCAATGAGCATACAAAAGTCTCTTGCCCCGGCCATTACGATTTGGGGAGCGACCGTTTCCATTGTTGGAAACGCGGTGGGCATGGTGCGATGGATCTTGTCGAGGCTTTGTCTCAATCCTGTGACGTTTATTTCTATGATTTGGCGACAAAAATCGGGATTGACCGGATTTATGAGACAGCACTTCGCTTTGGTCTTGGTGAAAAACTTGATTTTGATCTGCGCGAAGAACGTCCGGGATTGATCCCAAATTCGCGCTGGAAGCTTGGGCATATAGGTCGCAGTTGGCAGAAAGGGGAGACAGTCGTCGCTTCTATCGGGCAGGGCTATATGCAGTCTACACCGCTCCAATTGGCAACGATGTGTGCACGTCTGGTCAATGGCGGTAAGGCCGTAAAACCGTGGCTTACACACCGTGTCGGGCCGTTTTATCGCCCGACGGTCGAGCCGGAGCCTATGGATGTCTCGGCTAAACATCTTGCATTGATTAAACGTGGAATGGACAGGGCTGTTAACCATGTACAGGGAACGGCGCATCGCTCTCGCTTAGAGGGCATGGGCGTTGATATGGGCGGTAAGACAGGAACGGCACAAGTTAGGCGGATTACACAGCGCCAGCGAGAGGAAGGGATCGATCAGGAATCTATGGCTTGGCGGTCTCGTCACCATGCTTTGTTTCTTGGCTATGCGCCTTTGGATAAGCCGCGCTATGTTTGTGCAACTGTGGTTGAACACGGTATTGGGGGATCGACTACGGCGGCACCACTCACAAGAGAGATTATGAAGAAGACTTTGCAACAGGATCCGGCGTCAAAAGCGCCATATGTCGGCGACCTTGAACGTGCCAAACAAGCACAAGAGGAGCAGCCGATATGAGGGCAGGACTATCACTTACGCATGAAAGAATGGGGCTTTGGGATAAATTGCAACAGCTTAACCTTGGGCTTTTGCTTCTTATATTGCTAACTGGCGGGATTGGTATTGCCGCCCTTTATTCTGCGGCGGGTGGCGATATGCAGCCATGGGCCGAGCGCCAATTGGTGCGTTTTGTCTTTACCTTTTTTATAATGATCGGCATTGCAGTGATTGATATTTCCTGGTGGCAAAAACTTGCATATCCGGCCTATGTGGTTGGTCTGATTATGCTGCTTGCCGTTGAGATCATGGGGCTTGTCGGGATGGGGGCTCAGCGCTGGATCAATCTCGGTTTTATTCAATTGCAGCCATCCGAGTTGATGAAAATCGCTGTGATTATGGTTCTTGCCCAATATTTTCATGCCTTGCCGAATGAGAAGGCAAAACGGCTCAGCTCCTTAGTTTTTCCTGCTATTCTTATTATGTTGCCTGTGGGATTGGTGATGATGCAACCTGACCTTGGAACAGCACTTATGATCCTATTCGGTGGGGGGGCAATGTTTTTAATGGCAGGCGTATCCTTATGGCTATTTGCCGTTTTGATTGTGCTCGCGATCGCGGCTATACCTTTTGCATGGTATGTGTTGTTGCATGATTACCAGAAAGAGCGGGTTCTAACGTTTCTCAATCCCGAGCGTGATCCTTTGGGAGCTGGATATCACATTACGCAGTCCAAGATCGCATTAGGCTCAGGCGGGTTTGAAGGTAAGGGATTTCTGAACGGATCGCAGAGCCGCTTGAATTTTTTGCCTGAAAAGCAAACCGACTTTATCTTTACTCTTTGGGCTGAGGAGTGGGGCTTTCTCGGTTCTATCGGTTTGTTGTTTATTCTGTTCTTGTTGATGGTTTACGGCATCTTTATCGCTTTGCGCTCTTATAATGCCTTTGGCCGTTTGCTTGCGGCGGGACTGAGTGTGAATTTCTCGCTTTATGTTGTTATCAATGTCGCGATGGTGATGGGGTTAATCCCCGTTGTGGGGGTGCCTTTGCCGCTTATATCTTATGGTGGTACAGCGATGCTTGCCGCGATGATAAGCTTTGGTTTGATTATGTCGGCCAATATCCACCGAAATAAGAAACTGCCACGCTTCCCGTATTAAAGAATATAAAACTCATTTTTTTCTTTACATTTGATTGTCTATAACGGTATCGTTTTTTATATGAAAACAATTGAACAAAACATAGCTGTTTTTTCTTCTTCTGCCGCACGCTTCAATGCATGGGGCTATTGGGCGCTGCGCGCCTAAATTTTCTATTCCCAAACACCACATTATTATTTTCCCATTTAAATTCTAACCCTAGTAAAAGAAGAGGGTGCTATGACTAAAATTATTTCTATTCAAAATTTGGATGTTGCTCAAAAATTGGTTACGGAACTGTTTCAGGAGCAAAAAATTGATAAATCACAAAATGTCTTGATCGATGTTGGTTTGGAAGGCTCGGATTGCGGCTCGCTTAAGGCGGCTTTTAAAGAGGCGGGAAATCCAGAGAAGATGACTTTATCCGTGGGGGCAGATGCCTTTTTGTTTATGCTTTCAACAGCGATGAGCTTATATAGTATTAATAATATGAGGCCCGCTGATTTAGAAGGTCGATCTGTTCCGGTAAAGGTGGATGCTCAAAATGAAAAGTTGTCTCATCGTATCGTTGTCGCCGAGAGACAGGCTATGCCTGCCTGAGCGTATAAAAGACAGTCTTTGGCACAAGAAAAGCTCTATACAAGCCCTTAAGGTGACGATATAAAGAACGAATGATGTCTTTGGTTCTTGATACATGTCGTCACCTTGGGGCGAGCATTCTTAATTTCTTCGCGCTGATTGGTCGCTTGCTATTATTCGCAGGCAAGGCGCTGCGCGATATTTTGATTCCGCCCTATTACCCGGGGCATATCCTTTCGCAAATGATTACGATTGGGTATTACTCGCTTACTGTTGTCGGCTTAACGGCGATCTTCACAGGTATGGTCTTGGCTTTGCAAAGTTACACGGGCTTTGCACGTTTTAATGCAGAAAGCGCTATTGCCAATGTTGTTGTGCTCTCTATCACGCGAGAGCTAGCCCCGGTGCTGGCAGGCCTGATGGTCGCGGGCCGTATTGGTGCATCAATTGCCGCAGAAATTGCGACGATGCGTGTGACGGAACAGATTGACGCGATGCAGACATTGTCGGTTAACCCATTCCAATATTTGATCGCGCCGCGCATTCTGGCGGGGACATTGATGTTACCGTGTCTCGTGTTGGTTGCTGATATTATCGGCGTTTTCGGCGGTTATATCGTTGGTGTTTATGTGTTGGACTTTAATCCGTCCAGCTATTTGAAACAGACATGGGATTTCCTTGAGGTCATGGATGTGGTCTCCGGTCTTATCAAGGCTGCAGTTTTCGGATTTATTGTGACATTGATGGGCTGCTACAATGGCTATCACGCACAGCGCGGTGCGCAAGGCGTAGGAGCGGCGACGACCAATGCTGTTGTGTCTGCATCGATCCTGATCCTCATTTTTAATTACGTTCTAACACAGGTCTTTTTCTCATGAATGCAGCCGTAAAGGATAAAGAGATTAAAATCGCTATGCGTGATGTGCATAAGTCATTTGGCACAAAGCACGTTTTGCGCGGGATTAATCTGGATGTGCCTAAAGGCGAGTCCTTGGTTGTTATTGGCGGTTCCGGCTCGGGCAAGTCTGTGAACTTAAAATGTATGCTGGGCCTTTTGCATCCTGAAAAAGGTGAGATTTTGATCGACGGTAAAGATACTGTCGGATTGAGTGGAAAGGCGCATGACCGACATCTTGATCGTTTCGGGATGTTGTTTCAGGGCGGGGCATTGTTTGATTCCCTGACTATCTGGGAGAATGTTGCTTTTGGTCTTACGCATGGCAAGAAAATGTCAAAGGATGAAGCGTATAAGGTTGCGGTAGAAAAGTTGGAGAAAGTTGGATTAAGTGAGCAGGTGGCTCCTTTGACGCCGTCCGAGCTTTCTGGCGGTATGCAAAAGCGTGTCTCCTTGGCGCGTGCAATTGCGACTGAGCCTGAAATTATTTTCTTTGATGAGCCAACGACCGGCCTTGACCCGATTATGGCGGATGTCATTAATAATTTGATCCGACAATTCGTCAATGATATGGGCGCTACGGCCGTTTCTATTACTCATGATATGGCTTCTGTACGCAAGATCGCAGATACAGTCGCGATGCTGTATCAGGGAGAGATCATATGGCATGGATCAATCGATGATCTGGACAATTCAGGTAATGAATATGTCGATCAGTTCATCAATGGCCGCGCAGAAGGCCCGATCAAAACCAAATAATCTCGGTTGTCGATTTTCTTATTAAGACGCTTCGAGGAAAAGATCGGCTGTGTCATTCCCGACTTGCTTATGAAGTGTGTCACGTAGTTTCGTCATGGCGCGCTGTTCAAGCTGCCTCACACGTTCTTTGCTAACGCCTAGATCTTTGCCAAGCTCTTCCAGAGTAACCGTCTCGTAGGTGAGGTGGCGTTCTTTAATGATTTTCTGCTCACGGTCAGAAAGTTGGCGCATAGCATCATTGAGCCATTTGGAGCGTGCTTGTGCATCTTTCATCCCGATGACAACATCTTCTGGGTTTGGGCCTTCATCAGGAAGCAATGTTTGCCAGTCGGCGTCTCCGTCTTCGCCAATGCGCGCGTTTAATGATTGGTCGGAGGCTGCAAGGCGGCCTTCCATATCTTCAACATCACTGACTTTAACCTTCAGCTTTTTGGCAATTTTTGAGCGGTCATTATGGTCAAGTGCTTCGCCTTCTTTCTCGCCTTCAATTTTTGCGCGCAGACGGCGTAGGTTAAAGAACAAAGATTTTTGGGCGGCCGTTGTTCCCGTGCGGACGATAGACCAGTTACGAAGGACGTAGTCTTGCATACAAGAGCGTATCCACCATGTCGCATAAGTCGAGAAGCGAATGTCACGCTCAGGGTCAAAGCGGTTGGCCGCTTGCATCAGCCCGATATTGCCCTCTTGAATAAGGTCTCCCACAGGCAAGCCGTAATGTTTAAATTTAACGGCGGCTGATATCACAAGCCTTGCATAAGCAGTTACAAGTTCATGCAGCGCTTTCTCGTCCTTGTCGTCCCTCCATCGGCGTGCAAGGTCGAATTCATGTTCTTTTTCCAGCAAAGGCGCGTCCATTGACGCTTTGATATAGGCGAGATTTGCTTTTTGTGTTTGTGGATCATCAATATGTGCCATCTGTAACCTCTGTGCTTTTGCTCTTCTTTAAATGCGTTTCTTTTATGCTTACGCTTTACTTTCGTAATTGTTACGCAAGAAGTTACACTCAGGTTTGTTTTTTTTTGAAAAAAATGTAGGGGCGTTTATTGAGCGCGGAAAATATCGCGGATTTCACCAAGTTGAGCATCAACGCAGGCCGATACAAGATTGCCACCATAGCCGCAGCCATCATCCAGAGTGGCGGTGACGCAATTGAGGTGTAAACCTTCGTGATTTGGGTCATAGCCGCGCACGACTTTGTGGAAATGGGCGTAGGGTTCGTTAATGTGGTTGAAGTTCTTGCCTGACCACCAAAAACTGTCGCTCTGGCGATGAAGCGGGCGCTCTGGATCAATGCCTGAATTAACAAAAAGAAGCGGGGCGCTGTGATGCTGGCTGGTATAGGCGGCGCGTTTGAGTTGGTGGAAAAAACAGTCAAGGCCGGGGCGTCTGCGTATCTTTTCACGCAAAGAATTTGTCCAGCGTGTCAAAGATAAAACGCCTTCTCGGGTGGCGCGCAGGCCTTCTTCTGGGCTACTTCCCAAGGCGCGGATCATTGT
>CAXGMH010000027.1:0-24744 GCA_964010795.1 uncultured Alphaproteobacteria bacterium | reverse complement strand
AATCCGTGTACGCCGGTTCGACTCCGGCTCGTGCCTCCATCTTATAATCAAATTTCCTAAAATAGATTTTATTTATGACTGAGCATCATCTTTTGTATAACAGATGGTGTAACATCATCTTTATCTACATAAACAATAAGCGCTTCACTTGCGGCTAAACTACCTTCCTTGAAAATATCATTCTCCAGAAGACCGTTCAGTACCATTAAGATGAGGCGTGCATCTTCTACGCTTTTAGGTTTCATATAGAAAATTTCTGTTCACTTTCGCCTCTATGGCCTGTTTGCCATGAAAGACTCGTAGCGTTATTGATCTTACGGTTTATGCCTGAAAATAACATACATTCCTCCTAAAACATTATTGACATAGAAATAGATGCAATAAAAGTAGTATGCAAGAAAAACGATGAAGCAAGATATAGGTGCTTCGATTCGCTCTTTTTTATTTGGTCATATCGAAAAAGAGAAATTCAGAATCCATATTTGCTAAGATGTTGATCTCACTTTCGTCACTGATGGCGAGCCCGTCTCCTTCACGCATATCCGTGCCGTTAACGTTTAAACCACCTTTTGCAAGCTGTACCCATTGAAGGCGATTTGGCTGTGGTGTAAGAGTGAGTTTATGGCCTTCGTCTAACAAAGAGCCATAATAATCCACATCCTGATTTATCTTGAGTGAGTCGTTCCTACCGCCTTGTGAAAGAAGTAGTCGGAGCTTATTTTTGCGCTCTTCAGCCGAGAATGCTTTTTGTGAATAAACAGGCTTGATGTCAATCTCGTCCGGTAAAAACCAGATTTGTAACAAGTGAACGGACTCGCTTTCAGATGGATTAAACTCACTATGATAAACGCCAGTGCCGGCACTCATATGCTGGACTTCGCCCGGCCTTATGATAGAGCCATTGCCCATGGAATCCTTATGCTCAAGCGCGCCGGACATGACATAGGTAACAATCTCCATGTTGTCATGCGGGTGCGTGTCAAAGCCCTGCCCGCCCTGAACCCAATCTTCATTAATAACCCGTAATGGACCAAAGCCCATGAAACGGCGATCAATATAACGTCCGAAGGAAAAGCTATGGCGGCTTTGCAGCCAACCAAAATCCGCTTTTCCTCTCTCTTCCGCCGCACGAAGTGTCATCATAGGCTTATGCTGCCTTATCCATGCTGGCCATATCAATCACAAATCGGTGCGCGATATCGCCCTTAGCAAGTGTTTGATAGGCGTCATTAATCTCTCTGGCTTCGATCATTTTGCATTTTGGATAAATACCTTTTTCTGCGCAAAAATCGAGCACCTCTTGCGTCTCTTTGATACCGCCAATGAGCGATCCGGCCATGCGACGGCGGCCGAAAATAAATGGTGGGGTCATAGTCTCATCAAGTGGACCGACTTGCCCAACCAGAACAATCGTTCCATCAACATCGAGCAATGGGGCGTAAAGGCTGATATCATGTTTTACTGGAACGGTATCCAGGATAAAGTCAAACGAGCTAGCGGCGGCTTCCATCGCCTCTTCGTCAGTCGACGCCAGAATGCCTTTAGCGCTAAGCTCTTTTGCCTCAGCCTCTTTCTTGTTTGACCTTGAAATCACAGTGACCTCTGCGCCAAGAGCAACGGCCAGTTGTACCGCCATATGCCCTAGCCCGCCGAGGCCAATAACGCCAACACGACTGCCTTTGCCTATATTCCATTCCTTAAGAGGTGAGTAAGTGGTCACACCAGCGCACAGGATCGGTCCTGTTCTGGCCATATCCATTTTGTCAGGAACACGCAGGACAAATTCTTCACGAACGACAATATGTTTAGAGTAACCGCCTTGTGTTACCTCTTCTGTGATACGATCAGGAGATCCATAGGTGGCCGTAAAGCCATTGCGGCAATATTGCTCGTTGCTTTTTTCGCATTGATCGCAATCCTGACAGCTATCAACCATACAGCCGACAGCGACATTGTCTCCAACCTTATAGTTTTTAACCTCGGCACCTGTTGCGATAACGCGGCCTACAATTTCATGCCCCGGGATAAGTGGATATTCCTGCTCTCCCCAATCTCCATTTACGGTATGTAGGTCAGAGTGACAAACTCCGCAATATAAAATCTCTATCGCGACATCATTATCGCGCAAATCGCGACGCTCGAAATGGTAAGGGCTCATATGGGCATCATTCGATCTTGCAGCATATCCGATAGTTTTAATCATACTTCACCTTCTGTATTTGTTTTAATTCCAATTAAAGAAGATGGTATTCGAATACAGTTTGTCCAGCCCCAAAAAAGATATATGGACTGATAAAATGATGAAAATAAAATGATTTGGAAAAGTGGCTCCCCGGGCCGGATTCGAACCAGCGACCAAGTGATTAACAGTCACCTGCTCTACCACTGAGCTACCGGGGAATACCTTATATGCAAGTGCTCAATAGAAGTCGGATTTAAAGGATTTTCGCTTCGTTTGTCAATGCCGTTTTTCCCTATTTCGAAAAAAATACGAAGTTTTTAACGATCGGGGTGTTTCATGCCCACAGCATTAAAGCCAGCATCAACAAAATGAATCTCGCCAGTTACACCACCCGATAAATCTGAAAGCAGATAAAGTGCTGTCCCGCCCAATTCATTCAGCGTTACTGTGCGCTTTAGTGGTGCTGTTTCCTCGTTATATTTAAATGTTTGGCGCGCATTGGCAATTGCCGAGCCTGCCAATGTACGCATTGGACCTGCAGAGACACAATTGACGCGAATGTTTTGCGGCCCAAGATCTGCCGCCAGATATTTCACCGATGTTTCCAAGGCGGCCTTTGCAACACCCATAACATTATAGTTCGGCATAACGCGCTGTGCGCCCAAATAGGACAATGTGAGAGCGGCTCCGCCATCTTTCATCATCTTTGAAGCGCGGCGCATAACAGAGGTAAAGGAATAGCAAGAGATATGCATACTCCACAAAAAGTTCTTAAGCGATGTATCCAGGTAAAGTCCCTTAAGCTCTTCTTTGTCTGAGTATGCAACAGCATGAACGAGGAAGTCTATATTATCCCAATGCTCACCCAAAGTTTCAAAAGCCTTGTCGATATTATCTTCATCAGAGACATCGCAAGGAATCATGATGTCAGAGCCCACTGATTGTGCAAGAGGGCTTAATCTGCGCAAAATCTGATCGCCTTGATAGGTGAAGGCGAGCTCCGCTCCGTGGGCATGAAGAGTTTGCGCCATCCCCCAAGCAATAGAGTGGTTGTTGGCGACACCCATAATCAGGCCGCGTTTTCCTTTTAAAAGTTCTGATGTTTGCATGAGGTTCCTTCCTGCTTACGCTTTCTATCCCTCGTATTTTGAAAAGGCGAGCGTACAATTTGTACCGCCAAATCCAAACGAGTTTGAAAGAGCTGTTTTTATATCAATGTTATCTATCAGCTCGCGAACAATCGGAAAGCCTTCGGCACGTTCATCAAGGTTCAAGACGTTTGCGGATGCCGCGATGAAACGTTCTTTCATCATAAGCAATGTATAGATTGCCTCTTGCACTCCTGTTGCGCCAAGCGAATGACCTGTAAGAGACTTTGTCGAAGCAAGGTTTGGCAATGTCTTACCAAGTGTATCAAAGCTGCGCTTAATGGCTTCAAGCTCAACGATATCACCTGCTGGTGTTGATGTGCCGTGTGTATTTATGTAGTCGACTTCACCTTCAATGTTTTGAAGAGCCATGCTCATGCAGCGTTCCGCGCCCTCACCGCTTGGCGCGACCATGTCATGACCGTCAGATGTCAGCCCGTATCCCGTTACCTCACCATAGATTTTTGCGCCGCGCGCCTTTGCGTGTTCAAGCTCTTCAAGAACAACGACTCCACCACCGCCGCCGATTACAAAACCGTCGCGATCTGCGTCATAGGCGCGTGAAGCGCTTGCAGGATTGTCATTGTATTTTGAACTTAGTGCGCCCATAGCGTCAAACATAGCGCTCATAGTCCAGTGCAATTCTTCTCCGCCACCGGCAAAGACAATGTCTTGCTTGCCGTATTGGATCATCTCGGCCGCATTACCGATACAATGCGCAGATGTCGAGCACGCTGATGAGATTGAGTAATTTACACCTTTAATTTTAAAAGGTGTTGCGAGACAAGCTGATGCCGTTGAGCCCATTGTGCGCGTGACCATATATGGGCCTACGCGCTTAGTCGCTCCATTTTTTTCAACAGTCGCAGCTGTTTCTACGATATTGCTTGTCGATCCTCCACCAGAGCCGATAATCAATCCTGTCTTTGGGTTGGATACATCGCTTTCTTCCAGACCTGCATCTTCGATCGCGTTTTTCATCGAGATGTAGCTATAAGCCGCAGCATCGCCCATAAAGCGTCTTAGTTTGCGGTCGATAAAGTCTTCGATATTGATTTTGGGCATCCCATGAACATGAGAGCGGAAACCGCGTTCAACATATTCCGGCGCTTTAACGATACCAGAAACACCGTTGCGCAGTGATTTCGTGACTTCCTCTAGTTGATGTCCGATACAGGAAACGATCCCCATACCTGTAACGACAACGCGTCTCATATTTTGATTGTTAGATGTCATGGTTATCTCCTTATGATCTTGTGGAAGATAGTGATATATGTGTTATTATTTCTGGGAGTTGTCAAATAGGCCGACTTTCATGTCTTTGGCCTCATAGATGACTTTTCCGTCCGCCTCGACATAGCCGTCAGCAATGCCCATAACCAAACGACGATTGATAAAGCGTTTGATGTGGACTTTATAGACAACATTTTGTGTTGTTGGCAAAACCTGATCGGAAAACTTAAGTTCGCCAAGACCGAGTGCGCGCCCAGAACCGGGTGCGCCTGTCCAGCCGAGCCAAAAGCCCGTAAGCTGCCATAAGGCGTCAAGGCCGAGACATCCCGGCATAACAGGATCGCCTTGAAAGTGGCATTCGAAAAACCAAAGGTCAGGCTTGATAGCAAAATGCGCCTCTACATAGCCCTTGCCATAGTCGCCGCCTTCGCTGTTGATTTCAGTGACTTTGTCAAACATCAACATCGGAGGCAGTGGCAGTTGTGCATTGCCCGGGCCGAATAAAGAGCCCTCGCCACATGAAATTAAATCTTCATAAGAGTAGCTGGATTTTTGTTCACTCACGCTTGTTTCACTTTCTCTTAAAGGTCTAGCTGTGTTTATCGAGGAGATTCATACTAGTCTGCGCAAGTGGTGGCAAGAGGAAATGCAATTTTTTTGGAATTCCGAGAGCTAAGATCAGGATACGACACGTCTTAATTGCTGTTGAGCGCGGTAACTTTCCGATAGTGCTGTCATTGTCATCGTGCGCGCCAAAGCCGGTTCTATTTCAGGGATTTCACCCCCGGCAGCCACGGCAACCATTCTGCCCGCTGCCTTTGCCATAAGGGCGGCGCGATGCAATGGATGATATATTTCAATAAGGTCAAAGAATGGTGCGCATAACTTCTCGAGCTCAGCAGCCATACGGTCATTAAACTGAATTGGCTGGTCGTTAGCCGCCAGAGAGACATACCAGTCATTGCGTGATTCTATACCAAGTCTTGTTGCCTCTTGGGAAAGAATAAAGATCATTTGGTCAATAAGAGCCACAGCCCCATCGCGTTCGCCATGCATAATTTTAATGTCCGGACGGAGAAGGTCAAAGCCTGTGAGTTGGCCTGTGTAACTGCACATACCATAAAGGCAATCAGCAAGAGACCAGTCTTCTTCGCAGACTTTCTCATCGATAATCAAATCACAGAGGTCTTGCGCACCTATTTCAAATGCCATAGCGATGTGGGCAAGTGAATGGAAAATATGAAAGCTGTCTTGTTTGCAAATATGGCGGTCTTGCCACCCACAAATATCATGACGTAAAAGGTCGCTGAGAACATGAAGCGAGGCATGGATTTCATCTGGCTCGTCAATTGTGATTTCACGGATAAAAGCTCGGCCAAATTCAATTTCACGATCAAGAATATAAACAGGCGGAAGGTCATCTGCTCTTTGACAGTGCGGGCCAAAGCTAGCGAGTTTTAAGTCCTTTTGCAGTCGCGTTAAAAACAGCTGCAACATAGCACCCGGCTTTTCGTATTCGAGCATAAGCTCGACGCTCATACCTGCGTAAATTTGCAGCATACGCATTGTATCAAGTCCCTTGCCGTCCTCAAGGCAAAGCTGTGCCATGCGAGCGTGCAAACTACGAATCTTGTCTGACAGGAGCTGATCCGCCTCAGTCATAATAAGTCTCTTCTATATAAACGGGTCGGAATATGACCCTGCTGTGACAAGTGTTGCCGAAAACTTTAGGCGTACACCCGTAAGGTTTGAAAGAAGGCCACAGACAGAACATCTGTAACCGCTATGTGAATCAGCCTACTGAAACCGCTCTGATTCGTGAAGACCCCATAAATACTTTTTTTCAATCCATCCCGAATACTGTTTAACCGAGAGCTTGCACCAACCGTCAAAGCAGCTATCCAAATCAACGATCAGACCAGGCTCCAGGCGCGCAATGGATTTTGATTCTGGCTGGCGTGAGACGTACAGTAATTGCGGTGTATGTCCATTAACACGGGCTGTACGTTTGCCTGAAATGAGTGATTGATGCACCCATCCGCTATCGCCGTCAGGATCTTCTATTTTGCGCCATGTATCAAATTCCTGAACGATTTTTACAGGTAGTTTTTCCTGTTGATAAACCCATTCAATAGGATAGCGTCGCCCCGGCCCCTGGCGCGAAAACACTTTATCCGACTTGAGAGACGCATAGCGAGGCAGTTCAAGGCCCGTTGGATTAAACAAAGCGCGACGCTGTTCATCATAGCGATCGGCATAGCTATTATTTACTGGAAAAAACAGCGTAAGACCGCTAATAAGGCACAAACATAAAACAATGATATAAAAATTTAAGTGACGCATGAGACAATTCGTTAATAAAACTAAATCCGGTATTTTTTCTGTCGCCCCGATGATGGACTGGACAGACAGGCATTGTCGTTACCTTCACCGACTCTTAAGCCCTAATGCAAGGCTTTATACGGAAATGCTCACAACTGGCGCTTTGATACATGGTGACCAGGATCGTTTTTTGCGCTTTGACAATAGTGAGCATCCTGTTGCTCTTCAGCTTGGCGGATCTGAGCCTGAGGATCTGGCGCTTTGCGCAAAGATGGGCGAAGATGCAGGTTATGACGAGATCAATCTAAATTGCGGCTGTCCTTCTGATCGCGTGCAATCAGGACGCTTTGGCGCTTGCTTGATGAAAGAGCCGGAAACTGTCGCGAGATGTATAGAAGCCATGCGCTCTGCTATTTCAATTCCTGTGACGATCAAGAGCCGTATAGGAATTGATGATAGTGAGGACTATGCTTTCTTAGAGAGCTTTCTTCGAATTAATAAAGATGCAGGATGTGACCATTTTATCATTCATGCACGCAAGGCATGGCTCAAGGGGTTAAGTCCCAAGGAGAATCGAGATATTCCTCCCCTTTCTTATGAAACGGTCCATCGTGTAAAGGATGAATACCCGGAACTGTTCATCGCAATCAATGGAGGGCTTAAAGATTTATCGACGATACTCGATCAGCTGGAAAAGGTTGATTCTGTTATGATTGGCCGTGAAGCGTATCACAACCCTTATATTCTGGCTTTGCTGGAAAGAGGTTTTTACAATCCTGACTATGCTCCAAATCTTGGCAACGTCCTGAACGCTATAGCCAGCTATGCTGATAAAGAAGCGAAGGATATGGGCACGCCACTTAAATCTGTGGCTCGTCACATGACAGGGCTTTTTGCCGGGCGAGCCGGCGCAAGGTATTGGCGTCAACAATTAGCCAACCGCGCGTTTAAAACCGGCGCGACTGGCCAGTTATTTGTTGATATATATAAAGAAATGCAGATTAAGTTCGGTGTATAAAATCAAGTGCGCCTTGCAAAATGATTTGAGAGGCAAGCTTATCAATGACCTGACCGCGCCTTTTGCGATTCATATCGACCTCTTCGATCAACATATCCTGTGCAGCAGAGCTTGAAAGACGCTCATCCCAGAGTCCGATCCATAACGGCGTTTTAAATAGCTCTGAACGGTTTTTGATGTTTTGCGCAAATTGTCTGACAGATTGTGCGCGCGGCCCTTCACTTCCGTCCATATTAAGTGGCAAGCCGATAACCATACCGACACATTCATATTCGTTATAGATGGAGGCGAGCTGTTCTACGTCTTTGGAAAATTTTGTTGTTTGTATGGTTTCAAGGGCTGTGGCCATGTTTTGGAACGGATCGGATATGGCGATACCATGGCGTTTTTGTCCTTGGTCAATACCAAGTAAACGCCCTTCCCTTGGTTTATCACCTAAAATTTCTTTCACCAAACCAATTGTCATCTTGAATTCCGCCTCCGCCTTGCTTATACCAAGAGCATGAGCATTACACCAGAACAAGTTAAAAAAATTGCAAAGCTTGCGCGGCTGTCGGTCACAGACGAGCAATGCGAAACATTGGCACCTGATCTTAACAACATTCTCGGCTTTGTTGAGCAGTTGAATGATCTGGATACAGATAACGTTGAACCTTTGGCAAGTGTGTCCGAGATTGACCTTCCTTTACGTGAAGATAAAGTCACGGATGGTGGCATTCAGAAAGATGTCCTGAAAAATGCTGCGGAGAGCCTTGAGGGCTATTACGTTGTGCCGAAAGTTGTGGAGTAACCGATATGACAAAGTTAACTGACCTTACCATTCATGAGGCGCTAGACGGCCTAAAGAGCAAAAAGTTTTCTGCTGTTGAGCTGACGCAGGCGCATATTGACGCGATGGAAAAACATCGCAGCCTGAACTGCTACATCACAGAAACGCCGGATATCGCTCTTAAGCAAGCAGAAGAATCAGACAAGCGCTACGCCTCAGGATCAGCTTTAAAAATGGATGGTATCCCATTGGGAATGAAGGATTTATTTTGCACCAAAGATGTTAAGACAACTGCTGGCTCGAAAATGCTCAGTGATTTTGTCCCGACCTATGAATCCACGGTCTCTCAAAATCTTTGGGATCAAGGCGCTGTTATGATGGGCAAGCTCAACCTTGACCAATTTGGAATGGGAACGGCGAATGTGAACTCTCATTACGGCCATGTTGTTAATCCGTGGCGTGCCAAAGACAACCCGAGCAAAGAATATGTTGCAGGTGGCTCTTCCGGCGGTTCTTCAGCCTCAGTTGCGGCAGGAATGTGTATGGCGGCCACAGCAACCGATACGGGTGGCTCTTCACGTCAGCCGGCTGCGTATACCGGTACAGTCGGATTTAAGCCTACATATGGCCGTTGCTCTCGTTGGGGGATTGTTGCATTTGCGTCATCTTTAGATCAGGCATCGCTTGTTTCAAAAGATGTTAAAGACGCAGCGCTTATGATGGAGGTCATGAGCGGTCATGACCCGAAGGACTCGACGTCGGCACCGATTGATGTGCCTGATTTTACAGCGATGTTAAAACAGGATGTTAAAGGTTTAAAAGTCGGTATTCCGAAGGAGTATACAGTAGACGGTATGCCGTCCGAAATTACGGATGTCTGGAACGAAGGTAAGGCTATGCTAAAGGCTGCAGGCGCAGAGATTGTCGATATCTCTTTGCCGCATACGCATTATGCTTTGCCGACCTATTATATTTTGGCACCGGCCGAGGCGTCATCAAACCTTGCGCGCTATGATGGAGTGCGTTACGGCCTGCGCGTTGATAATGGCGGAAATCTGGATGCCATGTACGAAGCAACACGTTCCGAAGGGTTCGGAGATGAAGTGAAGCGCCGTATTATGATCGGAACATATACTTTATCCGCCGGATATTATGATGCCTACTATGTTAAGGCGCAAAAGGTGCGCCGTTTGATCCTCAATGACTTCATCGAGGCATACAAGCAGTGCGATGTCATTCTGGCACCCACGGCTCCTGGCCCTGCTTTCGCCAAGGGGGAGAACGAAGATGATCCGATCAAAATGTATTTGTGTGACGTCTTCACTGTTCCTGCATCTCTTGCCGGCCTCCCTGCCCTATCCGTGCCAATCCGCCTGAATGAAAACGGTCTGCCGCTTGGACTACAGCTAATTGGCCGTCGTTTTGACGAACAGACATTGCTGCACGCTGCCTTTGGCCTTGAGCAACAAGCACAATTTAAAGATAAGCCTTTTGGAGAATAAAAAGATGAGCGGTGATATTATCAAAGGTGAAACAGGCGACTGGGAAATGGTTATTGGGCTGGAGGTTCATGCCCAAGTCACGACACAGTCAAAGTTGTTTTCCGGCGCAAGCACTGAATTCGGAGCTGAGCCAAATGCGCAGGTTTCGCTCGTTGATGCAGCGATGCCCGGAATGCTACCTGTTCTGAATGAATATTGTGTAGAACAAGCGGTGAAAACAGGGCTTGGTCTGAATGCAAAAATTAATCTGCATTCTGTTTTCGAGCGCAAAAACTATTTCTATGCTGATTTGCCGCAAGGTTACCAAATCTCGCAATACCTACATCCTATCGTTGGTGAGGGCAAGATTGAGGTTGATCTCTCGGACGGTACTGTGAAAGAGATCGGTATCACCCGCTTGCACCTTGAACAGGACGCGGGAAAATCTCTTCATGACCAGCATCCAACAAAGTCCTATGTGGATTTGAACCGTTCGGGCAATCCTTTGATGGAGATCGTCTCTGAGCCGGATATCCGCTCAGCTGAGCAAGCGGCTGCTTATTTGTCCAAGCTACGTATGATTTTACGTTATCTAGGAACCTGTGACGGGAACATGGAGGAAGGCTCGATGCGCTGTGACGTAAACCTGTCTATGCGCAGAGTCGGCACGACGGAGTTCGGCACACGCACGGAAACAAAGAACGTAAATTCTATCAAGGCCGTAACACAGGCTATCGCCTATGAGGCACAGAGACAGGTCGAAGTTCTTGAAGAAGGCGGTACAATCCAGCAAGAAACGCGCCTATGGGATCCAGCAAAAGGCATTACACGTGCTATGCGATCAAAAGAAGACGCACATGATTATCGCTACTTCCCAGACCCTGACTTGCTTCCTGTTAATCTTGAACAAGATTTCGTTGAAAATTTGCGCGGTCAATTACCAGAGCTGCCCGACCAGAAGAAGCACCGTTTTATGAAAGATTACGGACTGAGCCTTTATGATGCATCTGTGTTGATAGCGGAAAAAGAGCGTACTGATTATTACGAAACAGTTGCCAAAGGGCGTGATGCGAAGCTTGCTGCCAATTGGGTTTTGAATGAGTTGTTGGGCGCGCTGAATAAGGCTGAGCTTGATCTTTCGGAAAGCCCTGTTTCAGCTCAACAGTTAGGTCAGCTTATAGAGCGTATCTCTGATGAGACAATATCTGGTAAAATTGCCAAGGATGTTTTTGCAGAGATGATGAGCACTGGCAAAGATCCGGATGCAATCATCGATGAAAAAGGCTTGAAACAAGTAACCGACACTGGTGCGATTGAAGCAATCGTTGATGAAGTTTTGGCTGAAAATCCTGCTATGGTTGATCAATATAAGGGCGGTAAAGACAAACTGTTTGGATTCTTTGTTGGCCAAGTTATGAAGAAATCTCAAGGTAAGGCAAATCCTGCTGCTGTGAACAAGCTGTTAAAAGATAAGCTTGGCTAGATATTGTAAGCTACATCCTTAGATCACTTCGTCTCATATGCCTAAAATCAGGGTATGATCCGTGGCACCTTATGCCGATACTATCCTCAATGTCACGCTCGCACCGGGTGGAGAGCGGCTCTAATATTCCGTTGTGCTGTGCATATTCCTGCAAGAATCGGGATGTAAGCTGTACATGACGTTCTGTATGCCCTCCATTCTCAGGATTAACTTCTTCAATATGCGCTAGCTCATGAAGAATCGTTGCAAGAATGTCTAATTCAGATTTTCCTGCGGTTCCAATATAGATAACGGGATTAACGGATATGAGCTCGCCTGATACAGGGTCATACATATGGTTCGGCTGTATGAATGCTTTTGCCGGATAGCCATCAGGTGTGCGAACACCTAAAGTGTTATATTCAACGACTTTTACATTACGGAATTGCGGTAGATGCTCGTCTATATAACTTGTATCGAAGTTATAGCGCCCCATGAACTCATGTATCGTTCCTTCAAACACGGGCTCTATGTTAGGCATTCTCGCATTGAAATGCGTTGCTTCCATAAATTGAGCCAGAATCATATCTTCTTCTGGACTTTGTGCTGTGTATTGCGAGATATCATATGGATCAGGATTATAGACCTGAACGCTCAGACCAAGGCGATGGTTTGTCGCGCTGTTCATGTCTTCAAATCCGCCAGGAGGCCATGCCTGCCCATCATTGACAAGAGAAGGATCTCCATTATTATGGCTAAATAAAAATGCTGCGGCACCTGTAAATGCCAGCGCTGCACCTCCGGCTATTCCATATTTTGCATTCAACATCCCAACAACCCTCTTTTATTTTCATAAATATACATAGCCCCGACATAAAAATCAACAAAATAGAACAATAATTCTATATAAAAAGATTATTATTTCTATCTTTAGACAAAAAACTTGCAGTCCGTTTGAAAAAAAACTAAAAGAAGTTATGGCAAAAAATACAAAAAACATCGTGACACAGCATTTCAATATCACAGAATTAGGGCCTGTGTTTAAAGCCACTGGTAAAACACTGACGATGGATGAGTATAATCTTGTCAAAGCCCTGCTGATTTTAGGTATTGGGCAAAAACAATCTTTATCAACTTTGACGGCTCAGTTAAGGGACGGTAAAGAAGACGATAACTCGCTACACCTAACTTATCGTACAGCCAGTGCCCTTAGGAACAGGCAAAACGCATTGTTTGGCGAAGCATTTAAAATTGAAATCACGGGTTCTGCAGCTGAAGATACTGTTTCGATTCTTTCACCGACTCTTAGTTAAAAACGTGTGCCTGATATAGCTTTCTTTTTAGTATCTGAGATCACCTTACCGTTTAAACTCATGTAATAAGTTCACAGCGCGCTCTGCTGCGTCGTGAAACGGTAGAAAAATCAGATCCGTGCCAAGGGTCTCAAATTCTTTTGCGACATCCTCATTGTGACAGGCAATTGCAATTTTACCTTTAAAGTTCTGATCTTTAAGTGAGCGAACGATAACTTTTCTAGGGTCTTGATGGGTTATGCCCATATGTCTTTGTGGCAATGCAGAGATAACCCAGGCTGTCTTTTTAAGATTTAATGCATGATAAAATTCAGGATCGCAAGCGTCACCGTATATGGCCGCATGGCCTAGAGAGCGCCAGCGCTTTACTTCTTCCGGATTAAAGTCGATAGCCAAAACTGTATGCCCTTTATCGAGCAGTTTTTTAACAATCAACTCTCCATAGCGGCCAAGACCAAAGACGATCATATCATATCCCGCCTTAGACATGCTTGCCGCCTCTTCTTCTGTATCGTCAGGTTGCGAATGCGGACAATTTTTGCGCTCGAAAACGCTAAGTAGTGGTTCAAAGAAACGGTATAGTGAGTGCGATACAGATAGTTGATAAGTCGATATCGCGATTGTAATTAAGCCGACAAGTGTAACAAGTGCTAGCACATCATCGGTAATAAGATTAAGGCCGTGCGCCATAGCGATGAAGATAAGCGAAAACTCACTGATCTGAGCCAGAGAGAGACCTGCTAGAAATCCTGTGCGTTTGCGGTAGCCCATCGCACCTGATAGTGCCATGATGATAAGCGGCTTAGATATAAGAACGAACAATGAGAGCGCAATAGCGGCCATGACCTGACTTCCCAGAGCTTGAATATCGATTTGTGTTCCTAATGAAACGAAGAAGAAGAGCAGCAGGAAATCACGGAGCGGCGCAAGTCGAGAAATAATAGCCTCTCTAAACGGTGTAGAGGCAAGTGACACGCCGGCCAAAAGCCCTCCCAATTCTTTACTAAGTCCGACGCTATCGCAAAGAGCCGCCAAACACACAGCCCATGCGATGGCAAAACATAATAATAATTCAGGGAGTTTGGCCATGCTCGCAACAACTTTTTCCGCAGCGTAACGCATGAAAAGTGCAATAAAGGCAATAAGTCCGACCATAAATGCGCCGATGCGGCCTAATTCAGTGAGCAAAGCTTCAAAGCTCAGCCCCGCCTCACCGCTACCTGCTATGGTCGCCAGAACCATCATGGATACAACAACGGCCAAATCCTGAATGATTAGAACACCAAGTGCAATTCGTCCGTGTAGAGAGTCAATCTCTCTTTTGTCCGAGAGCACTTTCACAATGATAATGGTGGAGGAGAATGTGAGTGCGATTGCGATCATAGAGGCGGATTGCACATCAAAACCAAAAGCAAGCGCAGTAGCTAAGCCGAGCACGAAACTGAGCGCCATTTGACCGATACCGATCAATACGGCGACTCGCCCCAATGAAGCCATGAGTTTCAGATCGAGCTTTAATCCGACGATAAAGAGCAGGATAGAAATACCGAGTTTTGATAAAAGCGCCATTTCATCTCCGGAGCTTACAATTCCGAAGGCAGAGGGACCAGCAAGAAGCCCAAGTGCAATAAAGGCAATGATAAGAGGTTGCCTCAAGGCTGATGCAACATAGCCCATAAGTGCTGCCAATGTTAGTATAGCTGCAAATTCGTAAAAACTGGATTGATGAATTTGGTCAATAATAGCACTCAAAGTAACCTCCTTATTTCCCTTACATCTTAAGATATTTGACCTAAACAACAAGTATCTGTTTTTTTCTTGCGAATAGATCGCAAATCCCCCTCGACTTTGTTTAGAAGGGTTCTATGATTATCAATTATGAGCAAAGACATTTCACAATTTCCATTTTTCAGTAATCAAAAACCGATTGATACAATTAGTATCTATCCGGTAAGCACCGACGATTTTGATAGTTGGTATGAGAGCCGTTCAGCGGCAACTCAAAGTCAGGTCAGTATTGCCCGCTTTACAGCCAAGCCGGGTGAGACAATTATCATTCGTGATGATATGGGGAACCTCAAGCGCGTATATTACGGCGTTTCCGAACCTGTTTCTGTCTATGATATCGCCCCTCTTCCGGGATTTTTGCAAACTCGCTTAAGCGATAACACACTGCAAGACGTTGTTTTTGAGCTGAAAGATTTCAAGGCGCAAGATGATTTAGACAAGCTGGCTATGGGATGGGGCTTGGGCTGTTACCGCTTTAATAAATATAAAACCAAAGTTGTCGACAAACCGTGGCCTGTATTGTATCTACCACAGGTTCTTGCCGAAGGCTCCGCCACTCTTGATATTCTCGCAGGTGTGTTTACTTGTCGTGACCTCATTAATGAACCGGCTAATAAACTCGGCCCACAGGAAATGGTCGGCTTTGCCAAAGATCTGGCTGGTCGTTATAAGGCAAAGATATCTGTTATTCAGGACAAAGATCTTCTGAAGCAAAACTATCCTATGATCTACACAGTTGGCGATTCGAGTGAACGTCGCCCTGCGCTTATTGATATCCATTGGGGCGATAAAAAACATCCGAAGGTAACCCTTGTCGGAAAAGGTGTTTGTTTTGACACAGGCGGTGTGAATATCAAAACACAACAAATGCGCACTATGAAGAAGGATATGGGCGGTGCTGCTCATGTTTTGGGGCTTGCCCATGCGATTATGCGCAATGAGCTTCCTATACGACTGCGTGTCCTTATTCCAGCGGTTGAAAACGCGGTTTCAGGCCGAGCTTTCCGCCCTGATGATATCTACCCTACACGCAAAGGGATTACAGTAGAGATTGATAATACTGATGCCGAGGGGCGTCTGGTGCTTTCTGATGCTTTATTTGAAGGGTCAAATGAAAAGCCTGAAATTATCATGGATTTTGCAACGCTTACTGGCCATGCAAGAATAGCAACAGGGCTTCAAATACCGCCTTTCTTCTCGAATAAGGCCGACCTTCATGAGGGGCTGAAAGAGCTATCTTTTGAGGTCGAAGACCCGATGTGGCCTTTACCTTTATGGTCAGGCTACCGTAAGGAATTAAATAGCGATGCTGCCGATATTTGTCATGTCGGACATGGTAAGGCTGGTCACATCACTGCGGCTTTATTCCTTCAGGAGTTTATAGAGCATGATACCCCTTGGGTGCATTTTGATATTGCAGCATGGTCATATGAAAATCGCCCCGGTCATCCGATCGGTGGAACCGATATGGGGTTGCGCACAGTGTTCTCCTATCTCTTGAACCGCTATGGTAAAGGAGCTTAGAGGCTATGTCTAAACTTGCGCAAATTGCTTTGCCATTCACTATTCTTTTTGAATCTGCCAAGCCGGTACTTGAGATTGACCGTCGCGTTACACAGTTATTATACGGTGAAGCGTTTGAAATCGAGAAGGCTGATGGACCGTTCATATTAGGTAGTTGTAAAACCGATAACTACCAAGGTTGGGTGCATCAGGATTGTTTAACGGATGCAACATGGTTGCCTACTCATTTCGTCGATAGCTTATGGGCGCCTATCTTCCCAAAAGCGGGCTTTAAGAATTGGGCGATGGTGACCCTTCCCTTTCTGTCTCGTATTGAAATAGATGCCGAGAAAACCGAAGGTGATTATGCCTATGTACCGTCTTTGCGTGGTTACATTCATAATAATCATATTAAGCCCTTGGCTGATCTTAGCACAGATAGCTGTGATTTTGTCGAGATAGCACAACGCTTTATGGAGGTGCCGTATCAATATGGCGGCCGCAGCCCATCAGGTGTTGATTGTGCCTCACTGGTTCAGTTGGCTCTTATGCGCGCAGGAATTAGCTGCCCCAGGGATACAGACCAGCAAGAGCATGATAACGCTTTGGGGGATACTGTTGATTTTGGGAGTGATCCTGAAAATCCCCACGGATTACAGCGTGGCGACCTCGTCTACCTAAAAGGTCATGTCGGAATTATGCTTGATGAGGGGAATATTCTTAATGCCACAGCAAGAAGCATGCTTGTCCAGATTGAGCCGCTTGCTGATTTCATCAAAGCATATAAAGATCAGGAATTAGTTATTCAAACCATTCGGCGGCCGAATATCTAAGGGGCGGCCATTCGGGTCACTTGTTTGCTCTAAATAGCGTTCAAAATCACCCCAACGAGGGTCATCCTCTGTAATGATTTCACGTTTCGTCTCAGGCTCAGGCAGGTTTGGCAACATATCATCCAGAGAGCGCATAGGCTTAATCTCAAACTTGGAAAGGCCGCTTGCTGAATCTTGAAAGACACGATTGGCGCGTTCTATGGCAATAGCCTGCTCTTCTTCAAACTCTTCTTTATAATGTTCTGCATAAGTTTGAGGGGGCTTTTTGTAATAGACAGTTGCGTTATCCGCATCGAAATCGAGAACGATATAATTCGGGTATACATAGGCCGAGCGGGATATCAAATCCATATAAGCCCCTGTATAGAGATTGTAGTTATTCTCCCAGAATTCCCCAGCAAGTCTCGGATGTAGAGTCATCTCAGCCTGTCTGCCATTTGCTGTTTTACAATACACTTGAATCGGGTCACGTGATTTTTGGACGCGAACATCACCGGGCGCTACAAATTCATGTTTAAAAAGCTTGTTTTCAAAGAAACACCGAGCCTTAGCCTCTGCCGGTTGATTAAAGCCGACATGGATAATTTGTGTCGGGCCTTCTTTGACAAAGGCGCAACCAGCTATAAGTAGCGACATCAGGACAGGTAAAGTTGCGATAACATTCTTCATGAAATAAGCGTAGTGCTTCGTTTGCATTCGCGCAAGCGACATCTTGAAATGTAGAATCAGAAGCTATCCCGCCCCTATTCCGCTGCTTAATCGCTGCTTGATTTGGTCTCTACCACAAAATGCAAATCGCCATCTTTGACATCAACCCTGACCTTAGATTGGTCCGGCACCTCTCCGCGCAAGATCATTTCTGATAACGCGTTTTGAATATCTCTCTGGATCACACGTTTAAGCGGTCTTGCACCGTATACAGGATCATATCCACGCTCAGCGAGTATTTCTCTTGCATCAGTTTCGACCGTCAATGTGACTTGGCGGTCTTTAAGTAGGTTTTGCAAACGTGATAGCTGTATATCGACGATGCCGCTCATGTGGTCTCGGCTTAGGCGACGGAATAAGAGTATCTCATCCAATCTGTTTATAAACTCTGGGCGGAAAGCACTTCTTACGCGCTCCATTACAGGCTCGCGCACTGCTTCAACATCGGCGCCAGCCGCTTGCTCCGCAAGGATATCAGCCCCTATATTGGACGTCATAATCAACAATGTATTAGAAAAGTCGATCGTGCGCCCCTGACCATCTGTTAAACGACCGTCATCAAGGACTTGAAGCAGGATATTAAAGACATCGGGATGCGCTTTCTCAATCTCGTCAAAGAGTACAACCTGATATGGCCGACGACGCACGGCCTCGGTTAAAGCACCACCCTCTTCATATCCGACATAACCGGGAGGCGCTCCAATCAGTCTTGCGACAGCGTGCTTCTCCATATATTCAGACATATCTATACGAATCATCGCCTGATCGTCATCGAAGAGAAATTCAGCTAAAGCCTTAGTCAGTTCTGTTTTCCCAACCCCCGTAGGGCCTAAAAAGATAAAAGAACCAATCGGACGGTTCGGGTCTTGGAGTCCAGCCCGCGAACGTCTTATGGCTTGTGCCACTGATTTTACAGCTTGATCCTGACCGATTACGCGCTTACCAATTTCTTCTTCCAGAGCGAGAAGCTTTTCGCGCTCCCCTTCCATCATTTTCGACACAGGAATACCTGTCCATCGAGATATGACATCTGCTATGTCTTGATCGGTAACCTCTTCATTAATCATAGAGCCGTGACCGCTTTCTTTTGCTTTTTCCGCCATGGAAACAGCGTCTGAAAGCTTGCGCTCCAGTTCAGGTATTTTTGAGTAAGTCAACTCTCCGGCTAACGTCCAATTCCCATCCCTTTCAGCCTTTTCAAGGTCAATACGGGCCTGGTCCAGCTCCTCTGTATACTTCTGGGATAAATGAAGCTTTTCTTTTTCAGCCTGCCATTGTGAGGCCATGTCCGCAGATTGTCTCTCAAGTGTATCGACTTCTGTTTCAAGCTTTTCGAGACGGTCTTTTGATGCTTGATCCGTTTCTTTTTTCAGCGCCTCTCGCTCGATCTTAAGCTGAGTAAGGCGTCGATCAATTTCGTCTAAAGCCTCGGGCTTGCTATCAACCTGCATTCGCAAGCGTGATGCTGCTTCGTCGACAAGGTCAATAGCCTTATCTGGTAAAAAGCGATCGGTGATATAGCGGTGGGACAACATAGCCGCAGATACAAGCGCCGTATCTAAAATGCGGACACCGTGATGCACTTCATATTTTTCTTTAAGGCCGCGCAGGATTGAGATTGTATCCTCAACACTTGGCTCTTCAACAAAGACAGCCTGAAAGCGACGGGCAAGTGCCGCGTCCTTTTCAATATATTTCCTATATTCATCCAAAGTGGTTGCGCCGACCATATGCAGCTCGCCACGCGCCAAGGCGGGTTTGAGCATATTGCCCGCATCCATAGCACCTTCTGATTTACCCGCACCGACGAGAGTGTGCAGCTCATCAAGGAAAACTATAATCTCTCCTTCTGCGGCGGCAATTTCATCAAGTACAGCCTTTAGACGCTCTTCAAATTCACCTCGGAACTTAGCACCGGCAATCATAGCCCCGAGATCAAGGGCAAGAAGTCGTCTGTTCTTTAAAGATTCGGGCACATCTCCATTGACGATACGTAAGGCAAGGCCTTCGGCAATAGCTGTTTTACCAACACCTGGCTCTCCGATTAAAACAGGATTGTTCTTTGTGCGGCGTGATAGAACCTGAATAGTGCGTCTAATCTCTTCTTCACGGCCGATTACTGGATCGAGCTTTCCTGCACGAGCGACTTCGGTCAGGTCGCGCGCATATTTTTTTAAGGCCTCCATGTTTTCATCGGCTGTCGCGCTATCAACTGTCCGGCCTTTGCGCATTGTATTGATTGAGGCATTCAGGTTCTTAGGATCAATACCGGCATTGCTTATAAGTTCAGAAACGGAGGCACGCTTAGCCAAAGCCATAGCCTGTAAGATACGCTCGCCTGTGACGAAAGAATCGCCGGCCTTAGAAGCAAGGCTTTGTGCCTCATCCATGATTTTTGCAAGATCATTTGAAAGGCGTAACTGTCCGGCACCACTTCCCGTAACGGATGGTAGCTTTGATAGCGCTCCCTCAAGATTGCTTTTCAATGTCTCAGGATTTCCACCCGCTGCTTGAATAACTGTAGCAATAAAGCCACCTTCATCATCAAGCATAACCTTAAGTAAATGCTCGGGCTCCAAAGACTGATGGTCGCTTCTAAGCGCCAAGCTTTGTGCCGCTTGTAAAAAGCCTCTGGTTTTTTCTGTGTATTGGCTGAAATCCATAAAATCCTCACTCTTCTCTCTATTGAGATTAAACAAGTTTACATGAAATCAAAGCCCGATGTAAAGGATTTTATTCCTATTTGGGGTAAAAGGTAAACCCTATGCCATGATGACATAGGGCTTGGAGGAGATGAAACTATTCTTTCAAATAAGAAGAGTAAGCTTAAGCGACCTCGAGCTCTTCCTTCTCAGCATTGTTGCTGGCAGGAGTTAAAACGCCTTCAGGGAGGTTCAAATCCTCAACCTTTTGTGGCTGCTCGTTTTCATCCATGAATGAATTGTAAATCCTTTGATAGTGCTCAGCGTGCTGCAAATAGTTTTGCGCTAGAACCCAGTCACCTGATCCAGACGCATCTTTTGCCAAAGCTACATATTTATCAGCAACTTGCTGTGCCGTGCCGCGAATGCGCACCTCTGGCCCGTTGCTATCAAAAACCTGCATCCGGTTATTGCCGCCACCCTTGCGGCCTTTTCCTCTGGAACGCCTGCTATTATTATTGTGTCTCATGGTTTCACTGCTCCCATTTAAAAAGTTATCCACGAATCAATCCACACATACAGTGTATATTAAACACGTACAGATGACAAAAATGCATCATAACGGTTGCGATCGTGTCTGCAATTCGGCCCCCATGACTTCCACTCCCGAAATCCTGCTCAGCCGCGCTTAAGTTGATTCAAAGTAAACTGCTTCGAAGCCTCGCGCCAAGTGGTTTTTTTAAGTTTTACCTGTGGAAATAACAAAAACTCTTGGCTTTCCGGAAAGGTCTTCGTAAAGGCCGATCTCTTCGAATCGTGAGCTTTCCGCGAGTCTCTTAATTGCATCACCTTGATCGTAACCGATTTCAAAGGCTGCCCGTCCCTGTGGATGAAGCAATGAATTAAGCTGTGCAAAAATATTTTTATAGGCATCCATGCCATCGGAGCCGCCATCAAGTGCCAGAATCGGGTCGTATTTTAAAACTTCCTTTTCAAGCGTCATGACAACGTCGGTGGCAATATAAGGCGGATTAGATACGACCAAATCAAACGGGGTGTTCTCTGCTATGGCATTTGCGCTGTCCCAGCCTCCCTGAACGAAAGATAATCTATCTATCACACCGTGAATGAACGCATTTTGACGTGCTACTTTCAAGGCTTTATCGGATATGTCAACCGCTACAGCCCTGGCCTTAGGGTGCTCACATAAAAGGGAAATAATGACACAGCCTGAACCGCAACCGAGATCAAGAATATGCGGGCTTTCTTTAGAGCTTATAATGCCCAAAGCCTTTTCAACCAGTATTTCCGTGTCTGGTCTGGGGTCCAGAACATCTGGTGATGTCATGAAAAGGCGTCCGAAAAATTCTTTCTCACCTATAATTTTTGACACTGGCTCCCCGTCTATACGACGGGAAACAGCATCAGAGAATTCTGATATCTGCTCTAAATTCTCTATTGAAGAAGAGCCTTTTATGATGACATCCTCATGTGATAGATCAAAGGCATACTGTGCCAAAAGTCGTGCATCCAAAGCCGGATTGTCTATTTTAGCTGCGGCCAGCTTCTCACGCGCTTGCTTTATAAGTGTATCAAGCCTTTGCGGGCTAGAGATCGATTTATCCATCAAACTCGGCAAGCTTTGCAGCTTGATCCTCGGATATAAGAGAATCAATAATGCTGTCCAGCTCCTCCCCGGATAAGACCTTATCAAGGGCGTGAAGTGTTTTATTGATGCGGTGGTCGGTAACACGGCCTTGAGGGAAATTATAAGTACGAATGCGCTCGGAACGATCACCTGAACCGACAAGACTTTTTCGGTTTTCCGATCGCTCGTCAGCAAGCTTTTGCCGCTGTGCATCGTACAGACGAGATTGCAAAATCTTCATCGCTTTTGCCTTGTTTTTGTGCTGCGATTTCTCGTCTTGAATAGCCACAACAACGCCGGTAGGGATGTGCGTAATCCGCACCGCCGATTCTGTCCTGTTTACGTGCTGCCCGCCTGCTCCACTGGCACGATAAACATCAATGCGCAAATCACCTTCATCAAGCTCGAAATCAACATCTTCTGCTTCTGGTAAGATTGCAACTGTTGCGGCTGATGTGTGGATGCGTCCGCCCGATTCTGTGACCGGGACACGCTGTACGCGGTGTACGCCTGATTCGAATTTGAGCCGTGCATACACACCGGCCCCCTTTACTTCGGCAACGATCTCTTTGTATCCGCCCAGATCATTTTCTGCAGCCTCCATGACTTCCAGTTTCCAGCCATGTTGTGACGCATACCCCTTATACATACCAAAAAGGTCAGAAGCAAAAAGCGCAGCTTCGTCACCACCCGTTCCCGCACGAATCTCAAGGATTGCTGATTTGTCATCCGCTGAGTCTTTTGGGATCAAGGCCAATTGGATTTTACGCTCAAGCTCTGGCAATTCGGCCTTAATGCGGTAAAGATCATCCTCAGCCATGGCCTTCATCTCAGGGTCAGAAAGCATTTCCTGTAGGTCTTCCTGCTCTTGCAGGGCTTGCTCATAAGCGTCGATGGTTTGCATTACAGGCTCAAGGTCTGCATACTCTTTAGAGAGTTTTACAAATTCTTCGCCCGTGGCCTGCCCGCTATTCATAAGCGCTGCAAGCTCATCAAAACGACCTTTAATCGGTTTAACTTTATCAATAAGTGCCATGAGAAGAGGTTTTAAGCTGCTTTGCTCTCTTTTTCAAGCTCAATCGCAGCGGCCTTCTCCTCGACCAGCTGAATAATATGATTGACCAAATCTTCATCGCCGTCATGGATGCGGTGTGCTGTCTTGCCGCCAAGGTAAATCTGATGTGTTCCTCTACCACCGCCTGTGAGCCCTATATCTGTCATGAGCGCTTCCCCCGGACCATTGACCACACAGCCTATAATAGAGAGCGTTAAGGGCGTAGAAATATGAGCAAGTCGCTCCTCAAGGATTTGCACTGTTTTAATCACGTCAAATTGCTGTCTCGCACAAGACGGGCAAGAAATAACATTCACACCTCTATGGCGCAGCCCTAAAGATTTCAGCATTTCAAACCCGACTTTAATCTCTTCGACCGGATCGGCAGAAAGTGATACGCGGATCGTATCCCCTATTCCGGCCCAGAGCAGCGCTCCCATCCCGATCGAGGATTTGACTGTGCCTGATTGCAATCCGCCAGCCTCCGTCACGCCGACATGAAGAGGGTAGTCACACGCCTCAGCCAGCTGTTGATAGGCCGCCACAGCTAAAAACACATCCGAGGCCTTACAAGAAATTTTGAAGTTGAAAAAGTCATGATCTTCTAAAATACGAATGTGACGCAAGGCGCTTTCGACCATAGCGTCCGGGCAAGGTTCGCCGTATTTTTCCAGCAAATCACGCTCGAGAGAGCCTGCATTAACACCAATACGAATAGAACAATTATTATCTTTGGCTGCGCGCACGACTTCTGCAACGCGATCATCGGAGCCGATATTGCCGGGATTAATACGCAAACAGGCGGCACCGTTCTGAGCAGCTTCAATTCCGCGTTTGTAATGGAAATGAATGTCTGCAACGATAGGTACAGTGACCTCTTGCACAATTTCTTTCAAGGCGGCACTAGAGGCCTCATCAGGGCATGAAACACGCACTATATCCGCACCGGCCACTTCCAAGGAGCGGATTTGCTCGATTGTCGCCTTCACATCCGTGGTTGGAGTGTTGGTCATGGATTGAACAGTAATTGGTGCGTCACCACCGACCGGGACATTGCCGACCATGATTTGCCGGCTTTTACGTCTTTGTATCTGTCGCCATGGGCGAACGCTTGTGTGATCTTGATTACTGCTCATCATTTGCCTCATAAATATTGCTTGGCATTATCTTGAATTAGTGCCCGAAGCTGACATTTCCTGCAAGGTTTTTAATACATCAAGGTCAAGGGCTATATCGCGCACAACCTCTCCCTCCTCACCGAAATAGGGGAGCTCCCGTCCTTCGACAACCACCTGAACACCGCCCGCATTCCCCGTTTTCATGGTAGCACCATTTAGACGGTCTTGCGGGATGACGAAACGCTCGCCTTTATCTAAAACGCCTGAATATAAAATGGCTTCATCGATTGTTTTGATCTGAATCCAGCTCTCCTGCGTCGCAATGATTTCAATCCTTGGTGCTTCTTTTTCAGAAGTATTAGTACCCGATATTTCAGACGGCACAGTGCCTTGTGTGGCTGTTATAAGCTTACCTGCCTCCACAAGGTCTTGAGGTGCCTCAGGTATAGCACGGTTTTTTAGACTATTGTAGCTATCCCAACTCCCGATCCATAACACTAATAAAACCCCTATCACAGAAAT
>CAXGMH010000026.1:0-25066 GCA_964010795.1 uncultured Alphaproteobacteria bacterium | reverse complement strand
TTGTCCTTATGGTCATCCCACTGCCATGCCTCGCACAGAGCCAGCTCAGTGGTTTCCATTGCACGCTTTAACGTAGAGGTAAACACCTGATCGAACGACAAACCGGCCTGTTTTAACAAATGGCCTGCCTGTTGCGCCTCTGTGCGACCCTCTTGTGTCAAATCGACATCAACAAATCCGGTAAAACGATTTTCCAAATTCCATTGTGATTGTCCGTGACGGAGTAAAACCAGTGTTCCCATCTATTATTCTTCCTTGCTCTTTTATTGACATCTTTAACTTATCATGTCATACCAAACCCAGTTTTGGAAGAGACAGGAGACGGTTGACGATAAATCTTATAAGCACCCCCGACAAAGGTTTGTAATATTTATTGTCCACCGCTTATCCACACTCTCTTCCACAAGCTATTTTAAACAAAAAGAAAGGAAGAGATATGTTTAACGTATTTCGCAAAGAGATCGATTTTGCTGGCAAAACACTTGTTTTGGAAACTGGTAAAATCGCAAGACAGGCTGATGCTTCTGTGATGGCATCAATTGGCGGAACATCCGTATTGTGTACGGTAACTGCTGCCAAATCCATTCGTGAAGGTCAGGACTTTTTCCCGCTTTCCGTTCACTACACTGAAAAGTACTATGCATCTGGCCGTATTCCAGGTGGTTTTTTGAAGCGTGAAGGCCGCCCGACTGATGTTGACACATTGACATCACGTTTGATCGACCGTCCGATCCGCCCGCTTTTCCCGAGCTGGTTCCTCAATGAAACACAAGTGATTTGTACAGTTGTTTCACACGACCTTGAAAACGCTGCTGACATCGTTGCAATGGCTGGTGTGTCTGCGGCTCTGACACTTTCAGGCTTGCCATTTATGGGACCTATCGGCGCTTGCCGTATCGGTTACAAAGACGGCGAATACATCATCAACCCAACGCATCCTGAAATGGAAGGCTCTGACCTTGATCTGGTTGTTGCCGGGACAAAAGAAGGCGTCTTGATGGTTGAATCCGAAGCACAGGAACTGTCCGAAGAAACAATGCTCGGCGCTGTTGTTGCAGGTCAAAAAGCTTACGACTCTATCATTGATGGCGTCATTGAGCTGGCTGAAATGGCTGCGAAAGACCCTTGGGATGAAGTCGAAGAAGATGCTGCTGTGACGAAAATGGCACAGGAACTGGCGAAGACTTTCAAGGATGACATTGCAAAAGCATATGGCATCAAAATCAAACAAGAGCGTCAGGACGCCTTGAAAGAGCTTAAGAACAAGGCTATTGAGCAATTCGCCTCTGATGAAGAAGGCGGCATCCAAGACACAATTGTTCTGTCCAAATTCAAAAAGGTAGAGGCCGACGTTGTCCGCTCTCAGATCCTTGAGACCAAGGGTCGTATTGATGGCCGCACAACAACGGATATTCGCCCGATCGTTGCTGAAACCGGCGTATTGCCACAAGTTCATGGCTCTGCACTGTTTACACGTGGCGAGACACAGGCACTTGTTGTAACAACGCTTGGTACTGGCCAAGACGAGCAAATGATTGACGGTCTATTTGGTGAAAGCTATGAGCGCTTCATGCTTCACTATAACTTCCCGCCTTATTCTGTTGGTGAGACAGGCCGTATGGGCTCTCCTGGACGTCGTGAAATCGGTCACGGTAAATTGGCATGGCGCGCGATTCATCCGCTCCTTCCACACCCTGACCAGTTCCCATACACATTGCGTGTCGTATCCGAGATCACTGAATCAAACGGTTCATCATCTATGGCTACTGTTTGCGGAACGTCACTTGCCCTCATGGATGCCGGCGTTCCATTGCCGAAACCTGTTGCAGGTATCGCAATGGGCTTGATTAAAGAAGACGACAAGTTTGCCGTTCTTTCTGATATCTTGGGCGATGAAGACCACCTTGGTGACATGGACTTCAAAGTTGCAGGTACACGCGACGGTATCACGGCTCTTCAAATGGATATCAAGATCACATCCATCACTGAAGAGATCATGAAGATCGCTCTGGGACAGGCCAAAGACGGCCGTATGCATATCCTTGGTGAAATGGCCAAGGCAATGGATACAGCACGCGCTGACCTAAACGCTAATGCGCCTCGTGTTGAGACAATGAAAATCAATGTCGAAAAAATCCGTGACGTCATCGGAACAGGCGGTAAAGTCATCCGTGAAATCTGTGAAACCACAGGCGCAAAACTTGATGTCGAAGAAGACGGTTTAATTAAAATCTACGGACCGGACAAAGCGACAATCGATGCTGCGTACAAAATGGTTCATGACATTGTCGCAGAACCGGAGGTCGGCACGATCTATCGCGGTAAAGTTGTTAAAATCATGGACTTCGGCGCATTTGTTAACTTCTTAGGTAAGAGCGACGGACTTGTTCACGTTTCTGCCATCAAGAATGAGCGCGTTGAAAATGTCGGTGACGAGCTTGAAGAAGGCGACATGGTCTATGTCAAGCTCTTGAGCGTCGATGATCGCGGCAAGTTCAAGCTTTCTATGAAGCACGTTGACCAAACGACTGGCCAAGAAATTAAAAAAGAGGAAGAAGACGCAGCTTAAGCGTTTCCTCACCTAAAGAATTCAAAACCCCGGCTTTAGCGTCGGGGTTTTTTAATAAAAGTGAACAAAGGTATTAGCATTATGAAACTTCCTTCAATTATCGGTCACCGCGGCGCTATGGCTTATGCGCCTGAAAATTCAATCTCGGGCATACATACAGCCGCTGATATGGGTGTAAAGTGGGTTGAACTGGATGTACGCGTCACAAGCGATGCAGAGCCTGTCCTGTTCCATGACGAGAATATGTTACGCCTCACAGGGCTTGACCAGTCTATCCATGACACAAATTATAAAAAGCTCAAAGAGCTTGAAATCGGCTCAAATTTCGGAGAGAGCTTTATCGGAGAACCTATCCCACATCTGGAACAGGGGCTTGAGGCGCTGCTTGACCGTGATCTCGGCCTTATTCTCGATATTAAAAAGGACGGCGTTGAAAATCCCGAAGAAACCGCATCGATTATTCTCGATCACCTCACCCGCATTTGGGAGGATTTAGATAAATTGCTGATATCATGCTCGCATCCCGAAATGCTTGAGGCCATGACGGATTTTGCCGAAAAGCTTCCCAAAACAATGGGGATCAAATCAGCAGACACGCAATGGGAAGACGCTGCGCAAAAATACGAGCTTAGCGCTGTAAGCATCGGCGGTGATGAAAAGCTTTTTAATGAAGTCTCTATCCAACGTTTTAAATCCAAAGGTTTAAAAGTAATTTGCTGGACGATCAACGAAGAAGAGCAAGGTCAACAACTTCTTGATTGGGGCGCTGATGCGATTATGACGGATATACCCGACCTGTTCGATATATAAAAAAACACAAAAAAACCGGCGGGTTATCCGCCGGCCTTAAAATTCTACATGAAGAAAAATCTGCTTATGCAGATTTTTTATCTGCGCCTGCCGCATCAATCTCGTTACGAACCTTACGCAGCTCAGGGCTGAGCTTACTTGGTGCAGTCGATGTAACAAATGCATCCAAACCACCTTTGTGGTCGATTGTACGCATACCTGCAACACTTACACGCAGACGGAAATACTTCTTAAGCGTCTCGCTGAAGAGACGAACCGATTGAAGATTCGGCATAAAGCGACGCTTTGTTTTGTTTTGTGCGTGGGATACATTGTTCCCGCTCATTGGCTTTTTACCTGTAACAACACATTCTCTAGACATAGGCTTATCCTGTTTCTTATTCGATTTGAAACGCTGTTTTACGGGAAGTTTGAACAAAGGTCAAGTTTTTCGTGCCCTTTATTGCGGGAAAAACAAAAATACTAGCGCTGCACTGAGTATTACACTTAAACCAAGCGCAATTGTAAAGATATAGAGCTGGCTGTGGTGGAACTGAGCAGAGGTCTTACCGCTACCTACCCAGACACAAGGATAAGCGCGCCCGTCACGGCTTTGCAATGGCCCCCCAAGCCCATATCCTGCGCTTTGCGCAAGCAAGAACAAAGGGAAGCCTCCTTGCGTCCAATCAGGAGAAAGCTTTTGCGCCGCAAGGGCGAATACCGCAGGCAGCGTCTTAAGTCCCGGCGAGACAACAGATAACAATAATAACATGACAGAAAACAGCATCTGCCCCGGCCACTGTGTCACTTTGCCCAGCCACACCGGAAACTGCCCATAACCTTTATGATAGCCGTAACGCCCCAGATAATAGGCGTTCAGCTGGATCACAGAATAAATCATAACGCCGCCGCCACCGAATAAAAGAAACCAGATCAAGGCGCCAAAAAACATACGCCCGGTCATCTGAACACCGAATCCGGTTGCATGACGCTTAATCGAAGCTTCATCCATTGGAATAAGATTAATCTCTGAACCACGTGACAAAGAGCGCAGAACAATATGACTTTCTTTGTTCTCTGCAATCTTCTTTGTTTGCTTTTGCGACGCCCCCTGCCTTTGAAAATAGCGGGATAACCTGAACAACGCAAAAGACGGTGCGAGAGACACAGCAAAAAGAGCAAAAAAAGCACCATGAACGAGCGCAACAGCCAAAGGATCAACCGCGGCAGTTATAAGCTCTTGGAACAGGACAAAAACAGGTATGAGTAACAAGAAAGAAACACCCATAGTCAAAACGCCGCGCAAAACCAAATCATTGCGTGACCGCCCTTCCCTGTGCCATTTACGCTCTAAAAACAAAATCACAGGCTTAAACAAAGCCCATAAAGGCGGCACAGGTGCACGCCCCAGCATGGTCAACAATGCACCCAAGGCTATCGAGAATAAAATCGCAAATATAAAGGCTTCAACACTCATTCCATTAAAATACTACGCCTTAAGATAAAAACAAACCTCGTTTCTAATCATTAAATATCTTTATTCATTCTCTTTGGACAAAATTGTGCTATAATTATTGTGCAGGGCAATAAGCCCGAAAAAGCACGACCCCAAAGGAATGGGAGGATTTTATGCTCTATCATATATACGACCTTTATCATGCTAGCTTGACGCCTGCGCGTTATGCTGCCGAATTTGCAAAAATTATGTGGGAAAACCCCTTCTCTCCCATATCTCAAACACCGTTTGCACGAACTGTGACAGCAAGTGCCGAGGTATTCGAACGCGCCACCCGCCGTTTTGGAGAGCCTGAATTTGGCCTGAGAGAAACAACGATTAATGGTCGCAAGATCAAAATCACAGAAGAAAACGTACTTGAGAAACCGTTTTGTAACCTACTCAATTTCCACCGCCACACCAACCGTAATGACCCGAAAGTCCTCCTCGTAGCACCTATGTCAGGACATTTCGCAACACTGCTGCGCGGTACAGTGGATGCGCTTTTGCCACATCATGACGTCTATATCACCGACTGGGTTGATGCGCGACAAGTCCCGCTTTCAGACGGCAAGTTCGATGTCGATATGTGGATCAAATACATGATGGAGTTTATCGACTATCTCGGCTCTGATGTCCATATCATAGGCGTTTGCCAACCAGCCCCGCTTGTCTTGGCGACAACGGCTCTCATGGCGGCACGTGGCGATAAGAACCAGCCCAGCTCTATGACATTGATGGGCGGGCCGATCGATCCGCGCGTGTCAAAGACGGCCGTGACTGAACTGGCGGAAAACAGACCGCTCAGCTGGTTCGAGCAAACTGTTATCGCTAATGTTCCATGGTATTATCCCGGAGGTCACCGTAAAGTCTATCCCGGCTTTATCCAGCTAAGCGGGTTTATGTCGATGAACCTTGACCGCCATTTAGGCTCTTCAGTCAATTTCTTTAATCACCTCATTCAGGGTGATGGAGAATCAGCCGAAACGCACCGCATATTTTATAATGAATATCTTGCCGTCATGGATTTGCCGGCAGAATTTTACCTGCAAACCGTCTCTATCGTCTTTCAAAAGCACCTCCTGCCCCAAGGTAAAATGAAGTGGAAAGATCCGGAAACAGAGATTATCCATGATGTTGATCCATCTCAAATCAAGAAAACGGCAATCCTTACGATTGAAGGAGAAAAAGACGATATCTCAGCACTTGGGCAAACAATGGCGGCGCATGACCTCACACCATCATTGCCGGCAGGCAAGCATCATCACCACCTACAGCTTGACGTCGGGCATTACGGAATATTCAACGGCTCTCGCTGGCGGCAACAAATCATGCCGCGTATTCGTCACTTTATCCGTGACGTTGGCAAAAACACATACGACCCTATCCCGCCAGCCGACCTCAAAGTTGTGCCAGATCGCAAGCCCGAGATATGGAACCGCGAAAAACATTTCGTCAAAACACTGGCGGAAAAGGAAAAAGCCGATAAAATGAGCGCATGAGCTCATATCTCGATAGCAAATTGAAAGTTAAGGCCAGTGCAAAAGCGCGAAGGTTTACGCTACGCCTGAATTACCGCGACAGGTGTATAGACTTGATTATGCCCAAGCGTGCGAGCAAATCACAAGCGCTTATGTTTGCGCGAAAAAATAGCGACTGGATCAGTGAAAAGCTTGAAAGCCTTCCTCAACCCGTTCCCTTCGAAAACGGAGCCGTCCTCCCTATTCTTGGTGAGGATACACTCATCAAAATCACGCAGGATTTATCAAGAAAAACCACAACTATAAAACTGAACAGTTCAGAACACGAACAGGCTGTGCTGGATATCTTAACCAATAAGGATGATCCGTCGCCACGCATAGCACGCTACCTAAAGAATCTTGCCAGAGAGCGACTCGCGGATATGGTCTCGGACAAAGCCGACCGGATCGGAAAACAAGTCAATAGCATCCGTATCGGCGATATGACATCGCGTTGGGGTAGTTGCAGTTCACAAGGTGATATTTCGCTATCCTGGCGGCTTATATTTGCACCTCTTGACGCTTGCGACTATGTTGTCGCTCACGAAGTTGCACATCTCAAACATCTTGACCATAGCCCGCGCTTTTGGAGCGTGTGCGAAGAACTGTCTCACAACTACAAAGCCGGTAAACGCTGGATCAAGGATAAAGGTTATACGCTTATGCGCTTTGGATAGAAAAAGTTTTTGCATTTTCATAACCACACCCTTATAACAAAGTTATGACCAGCGACCTTACAACAAAAATAAAAGAACAAGAGCAAAAACACCTCGAGGAACAGCGCTTGAGTAATTTTCAATCTCACATTGATAGCTTTGCCATGGCTATGAGTAATTTTGAGCGCGTTAACCAAGTATTCGAAAATTCAGTACAACAACCGCAAATTCTGGATAGCGAAGAAAAGCAAAACTACATACATGAACTTCGTCGTTTAAAAGAAACTGTAGAGTTTAATATGGACAATGTTTTGACCGCCTCCGCCTATTTTCTCCTTGTCGGTCAAGATTATCGAAAAGAAATGATAGAAAAAGGAATAAAAGGCCATATCGACCATCCTTTCCTATTAGGTGATATCGTTGAAAATGATTCAGAACTCTATGAAACGTTAATGTATAAATATATCACTGCCGGTCTGGAAATAATTGACACCTCTTTCAAACGACTGAGAGAATGGGAGCCAAAAGCCAAACGCTTCAGAAACAACGACTTCTTTGTCAATGAAACTGGTGACAGAAGCGGTTATACAGCGACAAACATTTTGGACAGAATGGCATTTTGGTTATGGAGGGCGTTTTATAAAAAAATTGAAATTATACCCGTTACATCAAAGGTCAGAGATATATGGGAGAAAGGCGAGCGTAACCCAGTCATAAGAGAAGCGCAGATTATGAATATACTCGACGGCACGGATGAAACCTTCTTTCCGGAGCATCTGGTCGACCTAAGTGAATTCTCGAATGAAGAGATTGAGGCTGTAAGAACAAAGCTGGCCGCCAATCAAGCTTTAAGACAAAAAGAGCCTCAGCCTCAAGACGTAGATCACGCTCAACCTTCTCAAAACGACATGGACGATCAAACAAATGTCATCCAGCTTTTCGCACCAAGACCTCAGAGATAGAGAACCATTATGGCGGGTAAAGATAAACAGCTACAAAGAACCATCCACAATGCCTTTTTAAGAGCCTCCAGAGGCTATGCTGTCATTTGTCACTGCTATCTTTTGTCTCAATATATCAGTCCAGTGACTGATATTGAGACAGCCCCCAAGAAACATGAAGAGCTTAATGAGCTGGAAGAGCGTTTCGTTGAGGCTTTCTGGGACACAATGCTATGCATGAACTATCTGCTTTATCTCGGCCCTGATATTCGCAAACAATATTATGACCCGTTGCTCTACACTCCTCGCACGGTGCTCGATGACCGTAAAGTACAAGAATATTTACAGTACCTGCAAAAAGTCGGCGCCCTTGAGATACCCCATGAAAAATACCTTTTGCAACCCGACATTATGTTAGACGATCAGATATTTAATGAGCACTTAGCAAATGCGACTAAATTTCTGGATTTATTCTTCCAAAGCGTTGACAGCAAACGCCCGAACCTACTTCATGATTTGATAATCGGGCATTACGGGATTGCAGACGACCAGGCTGTAAAAGATCAAATGGAACTTGATTTCGCTGACTATTTCAAGCGCCGTTTAGGACATTATAAAACGTCCGAAGACGCGCAAGCTGTAATCAAAGCCACGCTTGAGAATCCAGAGACACGAAATGAAATACTGGTTAATATTCTGAACGAGAATGCGAATACGATTTTCCCACCGAAATATAACAATAAAATTCTTGCGTATACCAGCGAAGAAGAACTAGGCCTTGCACAGCGCACACTCGCTCTGGCGCCAGCGCTTGAAGACGACACAAGCGAGGAACATGATACTACAAAAGACTCAAACACGGCGCATACAGGTGAAAGCGGTAACAGCCCATCTGATGATTTTGGGGTTTTAATCACCGCTAAATTTCCCGAAAGAAAAGAGAGTAGTTGCATAGCTCCCGAAAAAGCGGCTTCGGCGCGTATCGTTCCTTTCCCTAAAATGTGATATTCAGCCTCACACCTATACTTTTTAGAGAATCATAACTATCATCATTAGAAATCAACGTTTGGTTTTTTGAACTCAAGCCCCCTTTAGTGTATTTTAAATCTATGGAATGGCAGAATCTGGACAGGCAACAAAGCCGCGCGATTATCGAGAAGGTCTTGAGCAAACAAGGCCCCGCTGAGGCGTTGTTCAATCCGATGACCAGCGAAGTCAAGTGCCGCACCCTGCCCTTTTATCGCAATTTCTTACAATACCGCCTGACCAATTATGCATCACTGCCAAGCTTTTCCCTCGATTACCTTGGCGATGGATCAAGCTTTTTTCATCTCGACGGCCAAGCCTCTACTATTTATGACGTGAATGAGCGTGCGGGACTAAAGATTACCATTGAGACAATTCTACCTTACTTGCGCTTCTTTCTTACCCATGTACAGCTTGATGACGGTGAAGTACTGCTCGTTGACGACATAAGCGCCCTTCCCTTTATGGAGAGCATGGATTACCAACAACAAAGTCACATTCACCAAAATTTCAAACCAGCCGATATTAGCTACGAAGTCAGCTTCAACGCCTTTGTGATTAACTGCACACTCTACTTTATGGGTATCTTGATGCATTCAGCCGTAAAAATTGACGATGATGGCGTCGTCAGCATTCTCGACCAGACCATGCTCGTTAAAACAGGCGCGCCAAAACCGATTCTCGACCAAGGCGGAGGAAGTTATTATGAGTGATAATGCCTTTGAAAACCCCACCGACCTTATGAACAAGGCCTTTTCTCCAAAGAAAGGCTCAAGCAATCAATCAGGCGGTATGGAACACCCCCACGGGAAGGCTATTCTGCAAGGGATAGAGACAATTCTCGGCTATGCCGCCACGGGGCAACAATTGATTGCATTTCTGCAAGAAAACGATATCAATATCAAAATCCTGAAAGGCCCGCATGAAGGTGACTTTAACCCGAGCATGAATACAGCCTACCTCTATATCCCCGCAGGTGAGGAAACTCCTTCTCCACGCGCTGCGCTATCTTATATCAAGGCAGCAAGACTGGCGCAGCAAGAGCAAGAAGAAAACCTAAAGAAACCAACTTTTTATTTGGCGCAGAAAGACTGGGCAGACAGAAGCTATAATAAGCTTGAAGATATAATTCTAACACAAGTTAAATTTGGAAAAGAACTCAAGCATTCCGCGGGGTTACAGGAAATCCTTGACGAATTATTAATAATATATAATACTGACATTGTTTCCGAGATTTTAGACTACTTAGATAAAAATTAACGAATAAGTAAGGTCTTTCGGATATATTAAACATAACAAGAAGGTGTGTGAGGTAAATATGGCTCTCTTTGAAAGTGTAAACAGTGCATACAGAGCAAGAATTGAAGAAGATACAGCAAATGCCTACAGAATGGGCGGCGTTCCTGCGCTTGGCTTAACAGCACAAGGACCACAGACTCCAGCCAATCGCTAATAGTAGTAGCGTTAGATATACAGAATTCTAAAAACCCCTGCCTGTGCGCGGGGGTTTTTTCATTACAGCTCATATAGAAAACAGAGTCGTTGCCTTATTTCATATCATTTGTAGTAAAGCTTTCACCACAGCCGCAAGCACCAGTCGCTAAAGGATTATTGAATTTAAAACCCGGCGCCATTGGATCGGAATTATCAAAATCTATTTCTGTACCCAGAATGAACATTGTTGCCATCGGATCAATATAGAGAACATGGCCATTTTCAAGCTCGAGCTTCTCGTCCCCGCTCTTTTCCGCTTCAACAAATTCCATTTTGTAAGACAAGCCAGAGCAGCCCTTAGCAGGCACTGACAAACGCACGCCCACGGCATCTTTTGCATCGGGAAGCGCCATAAGCTCGGCTATGCGTTCTTGTGCCTTGTCCGTTAATGTAACGATTGCTTTTCTCATCTCATAGACACTTTTAAAACATATTGAGTTCTAACTTAGCGGTCTCAGACATCAAATGCGGCCCCCAAACTGGATCCCATACGAGATTGACCTCTACCGAGCCGACACCATCAATTTTCATCAGCTCAGCCTGCACCCATCCCGGCATTTCACCCGCCACGGGACAACCCGGGCTTGTCAGAGTCATCTCTACATAAAGATCGACATCCGTATCACTTGATGCCTGCTCTCCTTCTTCAGGGGGTAAAACATCAACCTTATAGACAAGGCCTAACTCATAGATATTAACCGGAATTTCAGGGTCATATATCTCAGCAAGCCCGTCACGTATAGCTTTTTTCAAAGAATGATCGGGAAGGCTCACTTGTGGCGGTTCCGACATAGATTCGAATTCATCTCCCATAGCTTGTTTCACCATTTCTCTACTTGCAACTGCTTTCATAATAACATCCTTTTAGCCTTTTTCACGCCCTCAATGAGTGCGTCACAATCATCATAATTTGTATAAACGCCAAAAGAGGCACGTACAGTACCGTCCACACCGAGCCTGTCCATCAAAGGCATACAGCAATGATGGCCTGTGCGCACAGCAACACCACATTGATCCAAAATCATTGCAATATCACTATGATGTACTCCGTCTATATTAAATGACAAGACAGGCGCTTTCTCAGGCAGATCAGCATAAAGACGAAGACCTTCGATTTCTCTGAGCCTTGGAACGGTATATTCCATTAAGGCTTGCTCATACGTGGTGATTTCATTCATGCCTATATTTTCTATCCAGTTAATCGCCGCCCCTAGGCCGATCACTTCAACGATAGGCGGCGTTCCCGCCTCAAAACGCGCTGGTGCGCCCTTGAAGGTTGTACCGGCAAAGCTAACCCTATCAATCATATCGCCACCACCTAAGAAAGGCGGCATCGCCTCCAGCACATTCTTTCTACCGTATAAAACCCCGATCCCTGTCGGGCCATAGAGCTTATGCCCTGTAAATGTAAAGAAATCACAGCCTAATGCTTGAACATCAACCTTAGTGTGAACCACCGATTGTGAGCCATCGAGGAGGCAGATAATTTCAGAATTAAAAGCCTTAGCCTTTGCAATCATCTCTTTTGCCGGATTAATTGTGCCCAAGGCGTTTGAGATGTGCACAAGGCCAAAGAACTTTGTTTTTTCACTTAGCAGGGCCGCAAACGCATCAACACACAGCGTACCGTCATCAAGCACAGGCACAACCTTAATCTCAAAACCAATCTCTTTCTGCAAGAGCTGCCACGGAACGATATTTGCGTGATGCTCCATCTCAGTCAGGATAATTTCATCACCCTGCTTAAGATTGGCGCGTCCCCAGCTTTGCGCGACCAAATTAATCGCCTCTGTTGTATTACGCGTAAAGATAAGCTCTTCAATCGAAGACGCGGCGACAAAGGGCTTAACGGTTGCGCGCACCGCTTCAAAAGACTTTGTCATTTCCTGAGAGTAGCGATAAAGCCCACGGTGGATATTGGCGTAATTCTGCGTCATCGCATCTGTCATAGAATCTACGACAGCCTGCGGCTTCTGAGCACTTGCAGCCGTATCCAGAAAAGCCATAGGGTTTTCCCGATCAAAAATCGGGAAACTCGCTCTATAGGGATTATAAGATCTATCCTGTTGCATAACCTTTACCGCATCCATTGCGTAATACGCTCCTCAATCACTTCTCTTTGTGCCTCATCCAAACCGTCAAACACTTCCATCACAAACGCATAAATCAGCATGGATTTCGCCTCCTGTGCCGGCACCCCGCGAGAGCGCAGATAAAACAGCGCTGCTTCATCAATCTGTCCCGAAGTTGCACCATGGGAACACGCCACATCATCTGCATAAATCTCAAGCTCCGGCTTGGTAATCATCTCGGCACGTTCTGAAAGCAACAAAGCATTTGACATTTGATACGCATCAGTTTTTTGCGCTGGACGCTCGACATGAACCTTACCTTGGAAAACAGCGGTCGATAAGTCATCCAGTACAGAACGGTAGAACTGATTGGACGTTGCCGGGCCAGCCTTATGCGTCATCAAGATCGTTGTATCGGCGTGCTGTCTCTCACGCAGGAGGTTAACGCCGTTAAAGCATATATGCGCGCCCGCACCTTCTATTGTTGCTTGAATGTCATGCCGTAAGGCCTTGGCTCCCATATTCAGCGCATAGCCATGATATTGCGCGTCCGAAGCGGCCTGTACCCTTGCCATATTGGTCTGCACACCCGCAGCACTTTCATTGATAAGGCGTATGTGAGTAAGCTGCGCGCCCTCTTCCAACACAATTTCAGAGATCATATTTTTCCAATACGCGCCTTCGCCTTTGTGCTCCTCAATAACCAAAGCCTTTGCACCAGCCTCTAGTTTGATTTCCAACGATGGGTTTAAAATCCCACCACTTAGCCCTGTGAACAATGCCATCAACGGCTTATCCGCAGATACTCCACCATTTTGTCCAGATTTGATGTGGATAAATTCCGCTTGAGACTGCTCGGCAGCAACCAGCCCATCAGGCAAAAAGCGACCAAGATTGGTGTATTTCCACTCTTCCTGTTTTGGTGTTGGAAGGTTTTGAGGGTTTAGTGCTTGCAACCTCATGCTGCCTCCTCGATAAAGTCAGCATAGCCCTTCTCCTCAAGCTCTTTTGCCAAAGAAGCATCACCTGTTTTTACAATCTTACCGTTCGACAAGATATGCACGACATCAGGCACGATATAATCAAGCAAACGCTGATAATGAGTAATAACAAGGAAGGAACGCTCAGGGCTGCGCAACGCATTTACACCGTCAGCAACAACCTTAAGCGCATCAATATCCAGCCCTGAATCTGTCTCATCTAAAACGGCAAAGCTCGGCTCTAACAATGCCATTTGCAAAACTTCGTTACGTTTCTTCTCACCGCCGGAAAAGCCGACATTAAGCGGACGCTTAACCATCTCTTCTGAAATACCAAGCTCTTTAAGTTTTGCCTTCATAAGCTTAAGAAACCCAAGCGAGTCCAGCTCCTCTTGTCCACGCCCCTTACGAACCGCATTCACCGCTGTTTTAAGAAACGTAGTTGTCTGAACTCCCGGTATCTCAACCGGATACTGAAAAGCCAAGAACAAACCAGCAGCAGCGCGCTCTTCAGGCTCGAGAGAAAACAGATCATTGCCGTAAAAATCCACAGAGCCTTCTGTGATCTCATAACCGTCTTTTCCGGCCAGAACATAAGACAGTGTCGATTTTCCGGCTCCATTCGGCCCCATAATTGCGTGCACCTTGCCCGGCTCGATCTCAAGATTAAGCCCCTTCAAGATTGGCTTTCCATCTACTTCTGCGTGCAAATTCTCAATTTTTATCATGTGTTTTACCTTCTCTATTTCATTCCGTTTAAACCGGGTCTTGAAAACCGTTTATCTTTTTTCAATTCGGTAATAACAATAGCCGGTAAATAACCGACCTCTTCGCGCAAAATCTGCTCGGCTGTAGTGGCAACAACACTCTCATAGCCTTTATCTCGTTTCACTTTTTCACCGAGATAAAACTTCTCACCTAAAGCCTCGACAAGATAATAATGCTCTTCGTCTCCTGTTTGCTCGTTTTGGGCGGTGCCAAGGAATTTCTCCAAACGAGCTACGATCCCTAATTGTTCATCCAAAATACGATCAAGCGCGTCATGTCGTTGCTCTTTTTCACGACGATAGTCATGTGGCAAATCATAGTCGCCATCACGACGTTTAAACACGATATAGCCATTACGATGCTTAACAAGCGCGTGTATTTTTCTTCCCACAGCCTGATCCTTCATTTCGACCTCACTTCCTCTGGTGATTGCCATCCGAGCCGAGTCACAGGTGCAAAACGTTCATACGATGCCGGCTCCTTACCATGAGGGGTTTTGCGCATTCCAAGACAGCAACGAACCATATTGGTTAAACTGAATTGTGACGGTCTTTCCTGTGACCATGCTTGTATTACAATCTCGATCTCTTGCTTCTTCATGCTCTTGAGCGGCATTTTGACAAAGATGCTAAAGCTATCCGCACCATAATTAGCTCGTAAGCTATCGCGGATCATGCGCAATTGCTCAAAATTATCCCTTTTCAATTTTACACTACGCTCATGCAAAGGCGTATTATGGGCAGCATCAGCGAATTTGCGTTTTAATTTTGTAAAAAACCGCGCAAAATTTTTAACTGTTTCGTCCTTAAAGCCCAATACATGGACATGAACATGAGATGCCGTTTGACGTGCATGCTTACCGTCATTTATAAAAAAACCCGCAGATACGACATCTGGCTGACTGACAATCAGATTCAGCCTCTCCATTGTCAGAGCCCAAAAATCAGCCTCTTCTTCGGCTGTTAAATCATCCAGTTTCTCAACAGCGCGATCAGAGACAATCATCTCATGAATATCAGCAGCTCTTAATTTAGGGTTATAAAAGCGCGTTCCCCAACACCTCTTTGTTGGCGATTCAAAGTCTCTCGGTCTTTGAATAACAGCCTCACTCATCACCCAACGCTCCCCTCAAGGCTGATCGCAACAAGCTTTTGTGCCTCAACGGCAAATTCCATAGGCAAGTGTTGCAGCACTTCCTTAGCAAAACCGTTTACGATCAGCGCCAAAGCTTCTTCCTCACCAATCCCGCGCTGAAGACAGTAGAAGAGCTGGTCCTCAGATATCTTGGACGTAGTCGCTTCATGCTCCAACTGCGCGCTATTATTACGGCATTCAATATAAGGAACGGTATGCGCACCACATTTATCACCGATTAAAAGACTGTCACACTGGGTAAAGTTACGCGCGCCTTTAGCTTGCGGCTGAATACGCACAAGCCCACGATAGGTGTTATCCGATTTCCCCGCACTAATCCCTTTTGAGATGATACGAGAGCGCGTATTCTCGCCTAAGTGGATCATCTTTGTGCCTGTATCCGCCTGCTGGAAACCGTTTGTGATCGCGACAGAATAAAATTCACCCGTACTTTCATCACCTTTCAATATACAGCTCGGATATTTCCATGTCAGAGCCGAACCTGTCTCCACCTGCGTCCAGCTCACCTTGGAACGGCGCCCTTCGCATAAAGCACGTTTCGTCACAAAATTATAGATGCCGCCCTTACCTGTCTCAGGATCACCCGGCCACCAGTTTTGAACCGTCGAGTATTTAATCTCGGCCTCTTCATGTGCAATCAATTCAACCACAGCGGCGTGCATTTGGTTCTCATCGCGCATCGGCGCAGTACAACCCTCGAGGTAAGACACGTAAGAGCCCTTATCAGCGATAATCAAAGTACGCTCGAACTGGCCTGTGTTTTCTGCGTTAATGCGGAAATAGGTCGAGAGCTCCATCGGGCAGCGCACACCTTCGGGAATGTAGACAAAAGACCCGTCTGTAAAAACAGCCGAGTTCAAACAAGCGTGCTTATTATCCGCAAAGGGGACGACAGAGCCGAGATATTTCTGAACCAATTCAGGGTAATCACGCACAGCTTCAGAGATAGAGCAGAAAATAACGCCCGCTTTCTTAAGCTCTTCACGGAAGGTCGTCGCCACAGACACAGAATCAAAGACCGCATCAACTGCATATTTCGGCGCACCCTCAACACCGGCAAGAACTTCTTGCTCTCTAAGAGGAATACCGAGCTTCTCATAGGTTTCCAAAATACGCGGATCCACATCATCGAGACTTTTCGGCCCATCTTTTTTCGGAGCAGCGTAATAGTATGCGTCCTGATAATCAATCGGCTTGATGTTAAGCTTTGCCCAATCAGGCTCAGGCATTTTCTGCCAGTGCTTATACGCTTTCAAACGCCATTTCAAAAGCCATTCCGGCTCTTGCTTTTTATCGGAGATAAGACGGATAATATCTTCATTCAAGCCCTTCGGGGCAAGCTCCATCTCAATATCCGTAGAAAAGCCTGCGGAATACTTGCCTGCAAGTTCATTGACCTGTTCTATGGTTTCTTTTGTCGCCGCCATTTGCTATCTAAGCCCTCATTTTTTCTATTGTTCTACCACAAATCATATCCGCGAGCGTGACATCTCCCAAAGCCTGTCTTATCGCGTTATTCACCATATCCCACCGCCCCGAAGCAGGACAGTGTTGCAACAAAGCACATTCATGCTCAACACCCTCGACACAGGCAGTAAGCGCCACTGGCCCTTCCATAGCCTCAATAACTTCAATTAGTTTTATGTCATCGGCTGATCGTTCAAGCTTATAACCACCGCCAACACCGCGAATAGAACCGATTAACCCTGCCGCCGCAAGTTGTTTCATAATTTTTGCCACAGTAGGCAAAGAAAGCCGAACCTTTTCAGCAATAAAACCAGCCGTCGCCTTCTGTTCCCGCTCTGCCATAAAGCTAAGGATAACAACAGCATAATCAGTTAATTTTGCAATTTTCAACATAACAGTACTGATATAGTACCATTTAAGCCAGTGCAAGCAAATTAAAGCAAAATTTTAGACAATTCAGCCTCTGCCCTGTCCTTTTGCCAAAGCCCGTAAAGCCCCATGGCAATAGAGGCGATTGTATCAGGATCACCACCAATTTCCATAGCGCGCAAAACAACGTGAGCAGCTCCGTTTTTAACGTCAAACCATTCAATTTCGTTGAGAATAAGAATCACCGCAGAAACGGCAAAATGTGTTTCTATCCCGTCCTGATTAATATCTTTTATAACGCAGTAAGGATCGCGTTTCTCACACACATACCGCACAGAAGATGAAGGCCTAATATCCCTTAGATTTGGCAAATTATGACTCTCTAGAAAGTCTAATGAAAGAGAACGTCCACGTTTTTCCGCCGCCTCAGCCGCAATCATTGCGAATGAGAGGGCATTTCCCTCAAGAAAAGCGCGTGCCATACCAAGAATATAATACCCACCTGAGACTGCCTGAACATTCGCGTGGGTAATTAAAAACAAGGGCATAACTTGCTCTAACGTCAGAGAACTAGACCCCAATGCCGTTGCCCGCATGGCAAGACCACAACTGCTGTGGTTTACTAGAAGCTCTGCATATTTATCAATACAATTTTCCGCAAACAAAGCGGTCGCCCAAGGCGAATATTGTTGGCTATGAGCGCTAAAGTGAGTGCGGATAACATCTAAAAAAACATTTCTTTGCGCCATAAGAGACTTAAGGTCATTTTTCCATAGGCTATTTCTCAGCTGCCACATCGCCAGACTTTCTGAAAAATCGTCCGAATAATGGCGATTAGCTAAACGAATTGCCTCATCAAGCGAAGTCCTGTGTCCTTTTTCGTAGTGCGCCCCGCCAGAAGCCAATAAATCGCCGCAAAAAGTAAAATAAAGATTACGAGGCAGGCTATTCGGATTCTCACCTTGCTTTCGTATCATTGAACAATAAAAATCAGGTAATCTCTGTTGCACTAATAAAAACTACATGGATTTTACAGCCCAGGCAATGCGAGCAAGCTGGACACGGTTACTGACGTCCAATTTACGCATCACTGAACGTACGTGTTGTTTAACGGTAACCTCTTGAATATCAAGTTTACGAGCAATATCCTTGTTTGAGCACCCATCCGCAAGCACTTGCAGAACCTGCATCTCGCGCCGTGAGAGCTCCGCCAACTCTTGTGTGCTTAATCCGGCCTCGTGTTTCTGATAATCCGCAACCTCACCCCAAGCAGCTTGGGCTTCATGTACGGCACTATTACCACTTGTGCCTGTATAATACTGTCCCCACCTCGTCTCTACAGGCATAAAGACCTCTCCCGACAAAACGAAACGCATAGCTTGAACAAAGCTCTCGGCGCGCATCGTTTTAGGAAAATAGCCAGACACCCCGCGTCTAATCACTTGTTGCACAAAGTCTTTTGGCAGTGGCTCCGAGATAATACCAAGCTTGGCTGACCCTGCCACATCCAGAATACGGCTCAATTGAGCCATAGGCGTGTCCGACAACAATGACGGATTTACCAGAATGAGTGAATAGCCACCTTCACGTCTTAGAATATCACAAGCCTGATCCACCTGAGCTGCAAAATTCAACATCGCTTTTGGCTCAACCTTATGCAAATAAAGGCTTACAGCATCCCAAAACAAACCAGCATTATCAATAACCAGAAACTTCATAGCATCCTTTTGTATTACATTATGAGAAAGAACACAACTGTATGTTGTTAATACCGTTATGAAAATCCACCTTTAGTATGTAAAAAATTCACTGGATGCAAGCCTTGACTTCGATCAAGTGATTGTCAGGATGCCCAAAAATACGTTTATAAATAACGTAGTTTTCTAAAACCTTACGGACATAATCACGCGTTTCGGAAAAAGGAAGGCTTTCCATCCAATCAATCGGATCAATGGACGGATCTTTGGGGTCACCGTATTCTTCGACCCATTCTCTGGCATGGCGCATACCTGCGTTATACCCAGCAAGCACGACCATGACGTGCATATCCAGTGCCTGCCCATCATCTACCAGTAAACGCTTCAAATGCGCCTCCCCCAATGTAACATTGTAATCTGGGCGTTGAGTCAGCCAGTCCTGATTAAAATCCATTCCCAGGCCCTTTGCCTCTTTTTCTGCTGTCGAAGGCAACAGCTGCATTAAGCCACGCGCCCCGGCATGGGAAACCGCCTTTGGGTCAAAGCCGCTTTCCTGGCGTATAACGGCATGGACAAGCGCATGATAGCTCAGAACATCAAGAGAGCTTTTATCCAGCTTGGGAAATGCCAAATCACCCAGTTTATGGTGATAGCGGTTATATCCCTTTCGAGCGACAGAAAGGCTATGATGCTTTGCTCCTGCGTCCAGAGCCTTTTGAGCCAAAGCTTCGAAGCTATCTTTATACTGGGCGTAATTCGCCAATTGATTTAGGAACTGCCAAGCCTCATCTTCAGCCCCTACATCCATCAAATAGCCATATGCAATACTCATAGAATGAGTGAGAAGTTGCTGTGTACGGCTTGTTTCCCGCTCAAGGCTGACCGGAAACTTATGGGACGGAATAACAGGTTTACGGCAGCTATCCTTCTCCACTGCCAGTTGACCGTAAAAATGGTAAGGGAATTGTGCTGCTGTGCCATACCAAACACCGGCTTGCGCATCATCGCCCAAAGCTTCATAAGTGCGCCCCAGCCAATAACCAGCACGCGAGGTCGATGTGGCTGTGCTAACACCGTTATACAGAGCCTGAAAATGAGGCAGCGCAGCCTGAGCATCATTCAGTTTTCTCAAGGCAAGCCAGCCGGCAACGAAATTCAAATCAGCCGCCTCAAACCCGTCATCAAAAGGATTAACCGCCGCAAGCTTATAAGCATTCATATAATCTTTATCACGAATAAAACGGTTGATAACAATGCGCTGGTCACGCCACCAGTCTCTCGAAGACGGAATATAAACACGTATACCTTTGCTTGAGTTTGATTGCTCTATAAGTTCCAAAAAGCGTTTATTGCCTTCAGCCTCATCCCGCTCTTTATGCCAACCGGCGCGATCTCTTAAGAAATGCGGATCATTCAAAAGCTTCGCATTCACTCGTCGTAGTGCATTTATAAGGCGATTAGGCTCCAGATCCTGCTCCGGATTTTGCAGGGCAATTCTTGCCTCAACATAGTCTATCCAGCCTTTGTAAGGCACAGAGCGAGCCAAGTCCCGCGCATTGGTATAATGACGCACCGACGGCGCCAAAAGGCTTTGCAGTCTTATCCAATGATCTGCCTCACGACCGAGCCGATCACCGTAATATTTAAAAGCCGATTCTTGATCTGCCGGCGGGATCAGCGCTTCGCGCCACCATCTACGCAGCGCATCAGTGGCCTTGACCTTCTGCCCTGTATGATCCAGCGCAGAAACATAACGACGCATTCCAGCCAAGGTCGAAGGCGACCTTTGAGAGAAAAAGTCAATAACAGCCGAATCGCTCATCCAGAATGGCAGCGCCGTCTCTAATCTTCGCTTAAGCAATGTCAATCCCGGCCAGTCCGGTCGGCGCCTTATCAAGTCCTGAACATCCTGAAAATATTTTTGCGCCAGATCAGAATCACGCGTCACATAGAGCCAAAACACAAGGTCATCAAGCACAGGATCGCTTTGTGGCATTTGCTCTATTTGCGTTTTCAATACCTCATAGGAGGCCCCCCCATCAACAGCACGCGCCAAAGGGCTGATATCCTTTGCATACCCCCCCACAGGAAAGGCCATCAAACCAACCAATAAAACGGCACTAAACAAAGCTTTTAAACAGTTCATACTTGTTCCTTAAAGCAATTAAGACTACATTCCAACACTATGAGCGAGAAGAATGCACAAAAAGAGCGCAACGCCTATATAGGTAGCGGAGAAAATATCGCCGTCAATAAGCGTGCGCGCTATGATTTTGAAATTGTAGAGGAGTTCGAGGCTGGTCTGACATTAACCGGCAGCGAGGTTAAGTCGTTGCGCCTTGGAAAGGCAACAATACACGAAGCACACGCAGGTGAAAAAGGCGGAGAAATTTACCTGTTTAACGCCAATATTGCCGAATACACACAAGCACCTCGCCATGCCCAGCACGTCCCGACAAGACCTCGCAAGCTCTTATTGCACAAAGCCGAGGTTAACAAGCTCATCGGAGCTATACAGCAAAAAGGCATGACGCTCGTGCCTATGGTGCTCTATTTTAACGGCCGCGGTCTTGCCAAACTTAAGCTCGGCTTAGGGAAAGGTAAAAAGCTGCATGACAAACGCGAAACAGAAAAAAACCGCGACTGGTCACGACAGAAAAATCGTTTACTGCGCGAAAAAGGATAAGAGCTTTGCCGACGCTATTTGCATTTATCAAAACGCATAAATGGCTGCTTCTCGAATTTTTCCTCTTATGCATCCTTTTACCGACAATCATTATTGTCTATAAGCTCGCCGCTTTTATGTTCTTTTTCCTTTGGGGGGCAGCGAGCTATACTTTTTTTATCTATTACAAAAACCACTGGCAAGGCTGGCAAAAATTATGGCATTGGGACGCTGTTAACCTCAAAACTATCAGACCGATAATTCTGCGCTGGATTATTGCCAGCATCGGAATCTTTGCCTTTACATGGTGGTATGAGCCTGACCGCCTTTTTCAGTTACCGCTTAACCGCCCCGAGATTATCCCTATGCTTTTATTCGGCTACACAGCTCTATCCGCTTTGCCTCAAGAGTTTGTGTTTTGCTCTTTCTTCTTTAAACGTTATGCGCCGCTTTTTCACTTATCGGCGGCCTGATATTTGCCCACACCTATCTTAAAACAAAATCACTGGCACTCGTCACGATTGAGCATGGCCTATACGGCAACAGCCTGTTTATGATCGGTCTAGGTTGGTATTTTTATGCGGGCGCTCTATAAAACTTGACCTCAGCCCAAAGCCCGTATAGTTATGTTAATCAAATTAATGACATAAAGGCTGCCAAGCAATGACATCGAAAAACCCTGTATTAGAGACAATCTTCAATCCTGACGGCAATATTCCTTTTCATCGTTTTACAGCTGAAGACTATAAAGCAGCGCTTGAACAGATACGCCCACAGGTTGAAGATGTATTGGAAAAAATCAGGGCTCTTTCACCGAATGAGATAACATTTGAAAATGTGATTGTCCCACTGAGCGAAGACATCTACCCACTCAAAAACTTCTTCACCATCATCGATTATCATCACTCAGTTCTATACAGCGATGATATCGGAGACGCCTTCCAAGAAATCAGTACCGTATTCACAGATATCGAGACAACGATTTACCGTGACGACGTAATCGCCAGCTTTGTAAACGACCTATATAACAATAAAAGCAAGTTAGGTCTGGACAAACAAAACCTCCATCTTTTGGAAAAAACATATAAAGAATTCCGCGATCAAGGCGCTTTTCTCAGCGATACAGCAGATAAAGACACATATGTCGAGATTGAAAATAAACTCTCGGAAGTCACTAAATCTTTTAATACAAACCTCAGAGAAGGCATCAAACAAAATGCCATTCTCATATCCTCCGAAGAAATGCTGAAAGGCCTCCCCTCATCTCTTATCTCGTCATTTGCCGTAAATGCCGAGGAAGCCGGAGAAGATGGCTGGCTTATCTATCCCGAGCGCTTTTTGGTTGAAGCTGTTTTAGAAACGGCGGAAAATCCTGAGCTCAGGAAAACAGCCTTCTTTGCTCTGAAAAATACCGGCAAGACCGCACCCTATAATAATGACAGCCTTATTCAGGAAATCGCAGAGCTGAGACATCAAAAGGCATTGCTGCTCGGATACAACAACTACGCAGAGAAATCTGTCTCGGTTAAAATGGCGCGCACACCGTCAAATGTTATGACCTTCATAAAAGACTTGGAACGCTATGCCAGCGACATTTTCGATGAGCAAGTCGAAGGCGTCATGTCTTTTGCAAAGCAACATGGCGCGAGTACCATTGAGCCTTGGGACTTGCCCTATTGGGTTATGCGCTACCGCGAGGATTTTTTTGAATTTGATTATGACCTCATCACACCTTATCTCGAAGTAGAGACAGTCATATCAGGTATGATTAGGCATTTCGAACGTTTATTTGGCATTCGTTTTGAGCGCACAGACACTCTCGACAAGTTCCACCCCGATATTGAAACCTACAATGTTATCGACCAGGAGACAGGAGAGCCCCTTTCTGTCATGACACTGGATCTATTCGAACGCAGCGGTATAAAGCGAGACGGCGCATTCTGCGAAGTTATCCAGCCGCTTAAGAAAAACGCTCCGAATAATTTACAAATCGCAATGAACATGGCCAAACCAAAAGCGGGTGAGAAAGCCTTTATGAGCTTTTCCGATATGCGCACGATCTATCACGAGGCCGGCCATGCCATTCACGGTCTATTTGCAAAACGCGCTCAATATTTCCGTTTCTCCAGTGAAGGCAATTCTCCTGATTTTGTCGAGCTTCCCTCGCAATTAATGGAAAACTGGGTCAGAGACCCCGCTGTATTTTCTATGCTTACCTCGCACTACAAAACCGGTGAGCCCATGCCGCAAGATTTAGCCGCGCGACTTGTGCGCGCCGAGAGCTTCTTCACACCTGTGCGCGAGGCTCTGATGGTTGCACAAAATGCGACAAGAGATATGGGCTGGGCAATGCTTGATACATTCTCCAAAACACCGGATGTCACCTTTATTGACGGAGAGTTCAGCACCTTCACAACCACCTATAGCGACTATATCCGCGGCTACGACTCGACGCGCTTTTCTCATCTGTTCAACAAAGGTGAATCACAATATGCAGCAGGCTATTATTGCTATGGCTGGGCCGAAATGCTTGATAAAGACGCCTATGAACAGTTCAAAAAAACAGGCGATATCTATGACCGCGAAACAGCACAAAGGCTAAGAGAGATACTAGAAATGGGCGATTCTCTCCCCAATGAAGAGATTTATCGCCATTTTAACCCAAACGGCCCCGACATTACTCCGCTTATCGACTCCTTGAAAGTGATAGAGGCTACACAGGGCACGCCGCATAGCATAGCTACGGTCTCCAATCAAAGACCATCTCTTGCGAGCCCGAGTATAAAATAGTACAAGCGGCCTGAACATTAAGAAATTTAAAGGCTACAGCATGAGCGATATTATAAACATAAAAGACTTTATTAATGTCGACCTGCGCGTCGGCACTGTGGTTAAGGCAGAGACATTCCCTGAGGCGAGAAAGCCCGCACTAAAAGTCTGGGTCGATTTCGGCGAAGAAATCGGCACGCTGAAGACCTCGGCTCAAATCACCAAACACTACACAGTTGAAACCCTTATAGGCAAACAGGTTATGGGCTGCGTTAATCTTGGCACAAGACAGATCGGGCCACTTACATCGCAATTTCTGCTGACCGGATTTTCTGATGAGAACGGTGATATCATCCTCGCGCAACCCGGCGAAGCCGTACCGAACGGATCAAAATTACATTAAGGATCATTTTCTCCTTGATCCTTTGGCACGAGACGTGTTTATTAAGCATTGATTTGGAGACGTGGCCGAGTGGCTGAAGGCGCTCCCCTGCTAAGGGAGTATAGGGTTAATCACTCTATCGAGGGTTCGAATCCCTCCGTCTCCGCCATTCGCTGTCGCGATCAGCCGACGGCTTGATCGCTATAGCGAAATAGCGATGCGGAATTTGGACCCGAGCAGAGGGTTCGACAA
>CAXGMH010000025.1:0-25636 GCA_964010795.1 uncultured Alphaproteobacteria bacterium | reverse complement strand
CTGAGAGTTATCAGCTAGGGCTTGGCGAACCGCTCGCCATTTCTTCAGAGCATGGCCACGGCTTCGGTGATTTGATGGAAGTCCTGCACAAATTCCTACCCAAGGAAGAAGAAGGCTCTGTCGAAGATGAGGACACTCAGACACTGGATGAAGAATGGGTTGACGCGATCGAGGGCGACGAAGATTTTGAGCTACAAGATGACAGTGAAGAGGAAAACAAAAAGCCACTAAAAATTGCCATTGTCGGCCGTCCCAATGTTGGGAAATCAACACTTGTAAACGCGCTTCTCGAAGAAGACCGTGTTATGACAGGCCCCGAGGCTGGGGTCACACGCGACGCTATCGCCGTAGATTGGAGCCATGAAGGACGTGATTTCAAACTCGTTGACACAGCCGGATTGCGCCGCAAATCCCGTGTTACCGATGTTATCGAGCGCCGTTCTGCCGAAGATAGCTACCGTGCGATCCGGCTGGCACAGATCGTAGTGCTCGTACTGGACGGTACATTAGGCATTGATAAGCAGGATTTGATGATCGCCGCCCACGCCATTGAGGAAGGACGCTGCCTGATTATCGCGCCGAATAAATGGGATATTGTTGATGACAAGAACGCTGCATTGGAGGCGATTAAATACCGTCTCGATAAATCTTTGTCACAGCTCAAACATCCACCGCTTCAGACCCTATCTGCGATCAACCGCAAAAATCTCGATAAGCTCATGGACAAGGTTTTAGAAACCTATGAGACTTGGAACAAACGCGTATCAACAGGCAAGCTTAATCGCTGGTTACGCGGCATAGAAAGTCGTAACCCCGCACCTTTGGTACAAGGACGCTCCAACCGCCTGCGCTATATCGCCCAGATCAATACAAGACCACCGACATTTGCTCTTTGGGTTTCCGTGCCAAAGGCCATCGGCGACAGCTATCGCCGCTATGTCATCAATGCTTTAAGAGAAGACTTCGACCTACCGCAAGTGCCGATCAGGTTGCTTTTGCGGACATCAAAAAACCCCTATAAGAACTAAGTTCCCAAGGCTCTTATCCATTTCTATAAGCGATTTAGATTTAAAACAGACCTGTTTGACCGATGCCGGGCAAATCAGGCAAGCCGTCATTTTGCACCGGAGAGGGAGCAGGAACGTTAGAGCCGCTGCCCTGTGCGCCTGAAGGCACAGAAGAAGATGCACTACCATTGCTACTGCCGCCATTTCCCTGCTGTGCCGATGGGATCAGCTGCGTCGCCTCTGTCGGAAAGCTATTGAGCATCTCGTCAATTTCACGGCTCACGCTATTCTCACCACGGTCGGCAGGGCGGGCTGATGCTCTTGTATCATCAAGAGGAGCAGGTTTAAGCGGATAAAGCTCGTTCTTGTAAGTCAAGACAACACGGCTTGGCTGGATACTTGTCACTGACGAGCCATCAGGCAATTGTTGTCCCACGGCAACCGTCATACGGCTTTGTGACTTTTCTTTATGTGCCAGAACAGCCTGACACTTTCCGGCTGCACAAAAGACCTCAACCCAGTGATAATCAGGGTCGTAAGATTCGACCTTTTTCGGTTGCGCCGTTTTTTGTTGTGAGCGCTGATGTGCCTGTTCCGCTGATCCATCCTGAGATGTCGCGGTCGGCGCGCCATTGCCTGTTTGATCCCCCACAGCTTGCTGCGTAATCTCTTCAACCGCAGGCAAAGATGCAGGAATAAACTCAGCCAATGTATCTTGCATATCAGGGTAGAGTTCCGGAAAAGCGCGATAGCAAGGGATGTTAGCAGGAACCTGACCGCAGATACGCTTTGGCGGCTTTGGCGTTTGATATACAACACCCATTTGGGCATAGCTACGCTTAATCTCATTAACCTGTTGTTGCCAGCGAATCAAAGTATCTATCAAGGCAATCTGGTGATGAAGGTCGATCAGTGTTTTAAGATAAGGATTGCGAACCTCGTAATCAGAAAAATTCTGGCGGTTCAAAGCCACACTTCCTTGCTGTTGTTGCGACTCAGGCGGTGGCACAGAGATGTCGGGCAAACGTGTCTGTGACCTTTGGGCGTGAGCCTCAAAGCCAGCCATAAACGTGACAAACCCGGCGAAAACCACCAGAAATAACGCAAATTGACGTGTGGAACGCTTCATATTCATAACAAATAAACTAACAGAACTGTGGCGGACAGAGAAGCACTATCTTTTAACTCAAGAGCGGCTTTTAATTATCAACAAAATTACAGCCGTTTTCACAATCATTCAGCTCAGTGATGTTAACTGTACCATTGGCATCGAATTGCGTCAGGACATTCATATCGCCACTGATTGCGAAATTGTTGTTATTCAGATCAATAACTTCGAAACTTGCCGTTCCGCTGTTTTGGGTGAAGTCGGTCGCGCTGCGGATTGTCCGTGCCCGAACACGCTCGCTCACTGTTAAAGTACCGGCATCTTGAATCTGGCTGATAGCTGCACCATCAGGGTGATTAATTGTCACATTTCCATTGGCGATGTTGATCGTATTCGCATCAAGGGAATGCGTACGGAACTCATCCAGATTGGCCTGAGGTGTTTGTATCTCTTCGACATTAAAGCCGCCAGAGCCGACCGTAAGACGATCCTGCACAAAGAACTGGCTGTCACCTGCATTGCCGCTTGCATCCGAGATAGTCAGGTCACCTGCTGTAACGCGGTGATCGACCAGATAGCTTCCCGCGATGTCGGTTGTTCCACGCACATAGGCCGAGCCTTGTGCGATAATATCGCCGCTTATTGTTGTATTTCCTGAGATATAAGCATTATCAACACCCAGCAAATGATAATTGGCCATATTCAGTGTTGCATTCATTGTATGCAGATCAGGTCTGAGATTTTGTGCTGTTCTGTACAGATAATCACCAAGAACATCTTCCTCATTAACATACATATAATAGCCTGTGTAAGATCCTGTCTCTACCGCAAATGTGCGTGACGACACGTCTGTGTGCCAGGATGTCCCGCTGAAGGCAGAAAAAGGTACGTCCCAAAAGCCGTAAACGCCCTGAATAGGAACAGTTCCTGTCACGGTCGGATCATCCCTGTATACCGCACCTGAACCACCGAGTAACTCCGCAACCCGGAAAGCACGCAAATCACCCACCTGCTCTTGTGTAATAATTAACGCGTGCAGGGCGCGTGGATCAAGCGGCGTGCTTGGATCATCGGCGATCGCAAATAAAATAGCGATATCCGCCTTAAGCGGGCTTGTTCTTGAGAAATTACTCGAGAGCTTGGCACTGGCTGGAATAACGTCTCCGCCACCAAAATCAAATCCATCAGCAAGACTTGATAAAGGCAATTGAAATGCATTATTGGCCGTTGCAAATGTTTGGTTGTAAATCGCATCAAAGCTATCGTGATCCGACATCATTGTCTGTGTTGCCTCGGCGATATTGGTAAAATACTCTGCAGATGTTATAGCCAGCTCTTCCTCAGCGACATTGCGCAAAAGGCCAGTGAGGGCAATCATCAAAAGCGCCGTTACCCCGATTGAAAGAAGTAATTCAATCAATGTAAAACCCCGACTTGCCGATTGCGGGTTCGTTATGCTTGGCTTCTCATATCCTAATCGCATGGTAGCCCCCCATCAAAGCATGAACCAAGATTGCTGATTGATATTTCTCCATTGATAACAGGATCGGCATTGCTGAAATTGGCAATCCCGCCGACATTAATCCCGCCGGCATTATTGACGTCTTCAACAACGTAAAGGCTTGTCGGTACGCTCACATTACCGCTGCCGACTTCCATTTCCGCAGCAATAATCCCGCCCGTTGTCACAGCATCAAATGTCTGTGTCGCCCCAGTATCATTATTAGCCGTTTGCAAGGTCGATCCCGCACTTGTAAGCGAGACAAGGCCGCTTGTGCCCATATTCACTGTGAAAGCAGCCATATCACCTGTATTAAGTGTATTCGCATTGATTGTCTCGGCGATAAAGCGCTGGAAATTCGGATCAGAGCTAATATCCGTTTGTCTGGCAATAATCTCGCCTTGCGGCTCAAGCATTGTCAAATTTGTGACTTGCAAGGCCGTCGGATTGGAAACGCCGCTTCCACCCGGGCCCGTCGCAACAAGCTCTCCACCAGTAAAGCTCACGCCTTCACTGCGCATATTTACGTTCATGTCACCATCAAAATGTACCATCTGGTCAACGTTAAAGCTGGCCGATGCCAGCGCGTTTGTGCCTTGAATTGTTGTTGTTCCGCCTATCTCGGCACGATCAACCGTCATTGTATTAACGTTAGAGATCGCAAAATTATTCATATTCAGATTGGCCTGCATTTCATTCAGACTGGTGTCCGAGTTCACCAAAGTCCGATATAGATAATCCGTTTCCACGGCATCTTGTATAGAAACACGGGCATAAGCCGCCAAGTAGCCCCCACGTGAAGCCGAAGGAGATGATGTATAATCATCAGGTGCAATCGTCCCGTCGGCGAAGTCCAACAGATCAAGCGACCACTGTCTGGCCGAGCTTATGATGTTGCCACTGCTTTGATTGGCGCTGATAAAGCCAAGAGACGGGCCACCAACTGCGGCTATATCAATCATACGTCTTTCAGGAATATATGTCGGATTGCTTGGATTTGCATCCTCGGTCATAACCAGTGCCTCAAGCGTCAAACCCTGATCGAAGCTGTCACCGATATTACGGATGTATAAATTGAGTTCCTGATCGAAAATATTGTCTTGTCTAAAACCCGCAGGCAAGAAGCCATCCGCGATTAAAGGTTCCAGATCCATCTTCATGATATCACCCGCAACGGGAACTTCCGTCGTCGAAATATCGGTGAAATTAGCAGCGATATAGGCCGTTGCTCCGTCAAGCGCGCGCAACATATGCGCGGCTGTACGCTTATTCGCTGCCGTTTGTGACAGGCTCTCAAATATTGTGGTAACCCCCATCAGGATACCGGCCGACAATCCTACAACAAGTGTCAGCTCCAAAAGAGAGAAACCCTTTCGGCTATGCGCCTTTCTTGTTTTGTTGTCTTGTCGTCTTGTCATAATAGTCTTCTAACCTCTCGCTCTTTAGGGTAATAGTGGTCCTGGATCTTCAAGCAGATCAGGGCAATCCCCCGTACAGAGTTCGATATTTGTAATGCCGTTCAGATTTGTAACGCCGGAATTGCTCAAAACACCTTCCACCGTCATAGAGCCGCTGCTGACACCCACACCATTGGCAAGTGTCATTGTCCCGATATTCGTCGCAGCAGACAAGGCAGGGTTTGTAATGTTCGTACCTGTCACCGTCATAGAGCCTGTACCAAGTGTGCCGAGAAAATCAGCGTTAAATGTCTCAAAGTCAGATCCATTGGCGTTAAACCTGTTCGCCGTCAATCCTACAGACCCGGCCGCACCGTCCAGAAGTCCCGCATCGATAACGACATCGTTTTGAATATTTACAATCTGGGTATTCAAATCATTTGTATTAATGCCGGGCGGATTTTGCGGATCCGTATCAATCCCGATAGTCGTCACAAGACCGGCATCATCCGCGTTGAATATGTCGGTTCTTAAATCCATATTCGGCGCATCCAGCGCACCTGTGACCACAGCATCCGCCAAATCCACCGCTGCTGGGGACGGGTTCGACAAGAAGACTCGTTCGGCTACTGTGATTGAATTACCGCCATGATACCCGCGTGAGAAATTATTGTCCTGCGCGTAATCGAAATCCGTATCGTCATAAATCTGGACATCGCCTGTGATATCCATGCTGTTAAAGACAATCACATCATCAACATTCAGGTTAGAACCGCCATTATCGACATCCAGCGGGTCAACAACAAAGGCTGTCTCTCCCTCACTATAAGTACCCATAGGGTTTATACCGTCCTGCAACAGCCGGACATCCTGGAAACTCAGCCCCGTCGCGTCACGATCACGCTGATCGGCTGCGATCAAACGCTGTGCAGACAAAGATGCAATATTGAAGATCGCGCGACGATTATCAAGATTGAGGTTCGGATCATCACTAATCGAACGACACACACCGCTGTCAATTTCTTGCGGGATAGTCGTCGCCCCGTCGCCGGCCGTATTAATCATCAAAGGATCAGAAGAACACGCCCCCATATAAAGGTCCGTCAGCATTGTCGCATAACCGAAATTCTCTGGCTGTGGGAAACGCATCAAAGACCGTTGGTCATGCGGCGCTGTCTTCCATGCAGGGATGACCAGATCACCATTGGCGAAATCCACTGAAGGGTCAGGGGCCAACCCCAAAATTGTCAAAAAGTCCGAATTATTCAAACAGCCTGTATCCCAGATCGCGACTGCCGGCGCGCCATCACAATTATCAGAGATATTGATTGCACCGTTAAACAACGGTGCCGAGACACTTGTGCCCAAATTCTGTAACGCCTGTGTAATCAGTATAATATCCTGTGCTGTGGCCTGCGGACTGTCTTCGAGGATAATATAGGCTGTTGAAACAGTCGTTGTGTTATCCGCTGTTACCGCGCCGCCAATCGGCGACAAATCCGCAAATATGCGGATACGTTGCCTCAGCGGTGTGATATGTTCACCCGCGGGATTGGTCAGCCCGAAATTAGCAGGCAAGTACCCAGCATTGATTAGGTCATCAACTGTGAACTCCCGCTCAGCCACCCCCATAGCAGCAAGCGCCGTGCGCTCAAAAAGGTTATCAATAATACCATCTTCGACACCGCCACCAAGATTTGTGGTCGTGCCAAGTGCCGCTGCTGTGTCTGGGATAAAGTCGCCATTAGTATCAATGAAATGTTGGGACAGGGAATTATTACGCACGTAAAGTCTTGCGGCCTTGCCGATTTCTTGAAGTTGCCAGGCAATCGCGTAGACTTTGCGCTCATAATCATTTCGCTTTTGGGCGGTTAAAACTAACCCCAAAATCGCGGCAAATCCAATCGAGAAGACAACAGATATAATAAGGGTATAGCCACGCTGTGCATAAGCGTAGCGACGGGCAGTGTCTCTGTCCTTATTATCATAGATCATAGATCCCATACCTTCCCTCGCTATTATATTACACCAGAAAAGGGTTAAGATGGCGTAAAAAAAGCCCTTTTCCGGTAGAAAAAGGGCTTTCGTAATTCCTATTGAACACTTAGTAGAATGTGTAAGTGATATCGTTGTCAGCCGGGTTCGAGCTACAAGCCGCGTCAACATCAGAAATATCGCTGACCAATTCAGTCGATGTTGGTGTAAAGTTTGTCGTGCTCGTAGAGCCAATATCAACCTGTGCGACATCCGGATCCGTGACAGGGTTGAACGCTTGACCAAGTTTCAGACACGCTGATTGTGGCAAACTGGACAATGTAATCGCAAATGATTCGCCGTCATCGCCGACCTGAGTAATTGTAATTGTGTTTCCCCATGGGTCAATCGGGTTACCAGCCAGATTCAATGTTCCTGAAGGAAACGCACCGGCATTTGTCAAAAGAGGAACAAGATCATCGCCATCACTTCCGACATCATATCCACCTTGAGACTGGAACGTGCGCTGCACCTGTGTCTTCATTGTGTTTAGTAACTGTGTCGCTGAATTTACATTGTTCCCTTCTGTAACGAGCCTGTATGTTGCAAGACCGGCAAGAAGTAGAAGCGCACCGACACCAACAACGAGTAGCAGCTCTAAAAGCGAGAAACCCGATTGGCGCGTGTGACGAGATTTAAACATTATTTCCTCCATATATACCTAATACCCTTTTATAATATATAACATTAAATCGTTGTGGAAGAGTTAATTTGCTGAAATACCCCGAAAAAGGCTAAAATTAACATCCCAATAACAATAGCGATCAAGAATAGGACAATAACATTCACGACCTTCATTGCGACCTGAACTTCATCAATTAGACTCTCGACCCAATCATTTGTAATTTTGGTAATATTATTTTCGAAACCGCGTAAGGACGCGTAAATCTGCATATCAGAGATCAATTCCGCATCCGGAAAATTATAGCCCGAACGCGCCAGAGCGTCACCGAAATTCGCGCCAGATGACATTTCTTTACGGATGGCCTTAATTCTGCGCTGAAGATATGGATCGGCGCTTTTAGACAATTTCGACAAAGAATTTTCATCCAGCTTAACCCCCGCATTCATAAGCGAAGATACCGAGAGTAAAAAGGCAGATCCCTGCCACATACGGTAAAAATTCCACGGCACGACACCGTCAAAGGCAACACGGCTTTTCCCTGCCCAACGCGGCATGGATATAGAAATCCCAACTACAATCATCAAAATTATCAGCCCAATCAGCCAGCCGTAATATCGGAAAAACTCGGCCGCAACTGCCACGGCATAAGATAACCCCGTCCACTCCTCGATCGGAATAATCTCATCAAATGTCGGGATAACCTGATAAGATGCCAAAACCATCGCACCGATCAACATAGCCGTAAGAACAGCCGGATAAGCGGCAGATGATATAATCGCCTTCTTCACCTTGCCTTGTTGCTCCACTGCCTGGGCAGCGTTTTTTATCGCCAGAATCAAATAACCGGAATCAGCGCCTGTCTCAATCAGGATCGCCTCGGAATTAGGGATATAAGGCGCCAGACATTTACCAAAATTGATACCATTGGCCACAGAGCGCCGCCAACGAGCATAAAGCTGTGGTAAGATAGAGCCACGCTTTTTCGCAGCCAGCCGTTCAAGCTGCTGTACCGCCATATCCAGCGATACGCCATTTTCCAAAAGCTGGGAGAGTTTATTATAAAAGCGCAAACGCTCGGATGCATTGAACTCAAATGCAACAGAGAGGTCAAATAACCATTTCTGCATCGCTTGCTCCTACCTTCATCCTGCGTTTAACCACGATCGGGCAACACCAAAGGCCCGACCACACGTTCCGCGTCAATCGGGTCAACCACCCCTTCGATCACACGATCAATCATATGCTCGACCATGGATCGTCCATTTAGGCGGGTCAGCCAGTATTTCTCTGCCCCATGCTTATCGTCCTTTTTGACATAGCTCATAAATTCATCATCAGGTATGATAATTTCTCCGACCAATGTCCGGCCCTTATATCCATTTCCTTGACCACATTTCTCACAGCCATGCGGATTACGTTTGCGTAATTTCTCAACCGGCACATGCGCCGCCTCAAGCCTCGCCAGCAAATTAATGCTTAACTCATCCTCGTGATACGGCTTGGAACAATTATCGCACAAAACCCTTACAAGCCTTTGAGAAATAAGTCCCGTCAGCAAGCTCGGATCCGTCAATTTATATTCTTCAACCTTCAAATCGCGCAAACGGAATGGAATAGTAATCGCGTCATTAGAGTGCAATGTTGTCCAAACCTGGTGCCCTGTCATTGCCGCTTCAAACGCAAGCTGTGCAGAGGCGGAGTCGCGCACCTCACCAATCATCAAACGATCGGGGTTGGAACGCAATGACGCAGAAATCGCCTTTGTAAAGGCGGCGCTTCTCTGCTCGGCCGTTGACGCGTTAACAACAGGCATTTGAACAGCACCCGGAATAGGATACTCAGGTGGATCCTCAACAGTATAAATTGCAATATTGTAATTATGCTCTTGTAAAATAGAAATGATGTTCCGCTGTAATGTCGTCGATTTCCCGTGTCCCGTAGGTCCGGCAACGATGTTGATACCAAACGGTTTCGAACGCAGATATTCAAAATCCTCAAGATGCTCGGCACTGAAGCCAAGATGCGCCACATCCCCGGCCGTTTTGTCATCCGTGCTGTAGAGCAAACGCATAATCATTGCACGGCCGTTATAAACCGTTGGGTTAAACTGCAAACGAATGGAAATAACACCCTCTGGAAGTTGCAGGTCTTTACGGTTTGAAACCCGCGCACCCTGATATTCATAGGGCTGATAGTTCACATCAGACGCGTCGGCCATGGCAAAGGCCGCGGCACAAAAACTATGTCCGTATTCAGGTGGCCATTCGGCGATCTGTTGCATAGAGCCATCAATCCGCGCACGCACAAGACAAGAGGACTCATAAACAACGACATGGATATCCGAAACGCGTTTTTTCGCCATATCCCCGACCAAAGCCAGCACCTCACGGCGCATACGCGCTTCATCCTGACGCCCGCGCGAATCCATAAGACTTTGTGAATCCGCATAACAAACCTGTACGCGCGTAATATCAACAACCTCAAGCTCCGGCTCTGTACCGGACATACGAATCTCGGCCAGCAAGCTGAGTACTTTCGGATTATTTACATGGGATTTGGATACAAAGAAACTGCCATCCTTAAAATAAGCCGCAATCTGACGCAGCTCTTCCCCTCTGTCATAGGGGCCGCCCTGCACGGTCAATGGGATACGCTCATCCCAATCCGCATATTTCCTGTCTCGTTTCTTCTCAGGGGTCAGTTGCATAACTCTATTCAATCCAGTTCAAAATCAGCGCTTCACCCTCTTTGCTCAGGGTAATAGTCGTGCCACGTATTTTCTCGACGCGATAACCGTCACTCAAGACATCACCCTCACGCACATTCGCAATTTCGGAATCAGCATTGGTTAATCTTGCTTTGAGGTCACTTGAGATGCCGTAAATTTCTTCGATCACCCAAATGTAATCTTTCTCATCCTCGACCTCTTCTTCACCGTTGAGATCACTACCCGCCATCCCCAAATCAGGCAAAGGGGTCGTAGCGGTCGGCGCATTACGAGGCGCTGCTGGCGGCTGTGTTACGGCTTGACCGCCTCCGCCGAATGTCAGTCCCATAAGTTCATCATTTTCTTCTACGAGACGGTTCAGGCGGTTAAGCAACTCTGCGCGCTCAATACACAATGTGAAACGCTCGATATCTGATTGAATATTTGCTAGATCACTCGGCGATTGCCTGGAGCTGATTTTCGGCTCGGGGCACAAAGTATCCCCAATTGCCTGAGCTGATGCAGGACTTACAATATTCACAACACTCAAAGCCATAAAGACAAAAGCACCCATACCTCGCAAGAAAACGCTCCCCGCATTTCCCAAGCATAAAGATCTATCTTTGACTGTTTCTTTCATGACTTGCTCCGCAACACTTTGATTCATTATATCACATTTGCCTTTAATTCGCTGTCGTTTGATTGGCTGTCCGCAAAATTACATTCGCCGTATAAGTCCACATCTGATTACCGATATCATATTCAATCATTTGCAGGCTCAACCCCGGTATATTGAAATACTCACCGATCTTGGTCGCAGGTGTGCGCGTTTGCAGTTCGATCTGTAAGAATGGCGGGTTTTCATCATTATCATCCGTCTGCAAGATAGATGAGACTTCGCGCTGACGGCGCTCAACACGGCTCAAACGTCTTTGGCGCGAACTGGTTTCACCCGGCACTTTATACTGAACCGTCAATGTTCCGACATCACCGAAACGGTCATTAACCAATAGGATTGCCTGATCGCGTGGAAGAGGCACAATCTGTTGCATATAGTTGCTCAAGGAATCGACAAATTTAGTCGCTGTGAATGTTCCAGAGCCATCATAAGTATGGGTAACATTGCGCCCAAATTTTGAAATATAAGGTCGGATCGAGTCAAGATCACCGCCTTGGCTGCGCCAGAGCGCTGTTGCCAAACGTCCGTCACAACGCGTGCTGTCGAGATTCCACATCGGCAAAGGATGCACAATCATTTCCATTGCCTGCAAACACTCAATCACAACAAAGCTCGGCACAGGAAGTGTAAATGTCCCGAACTGAATCACCGGATTAACGCTATTGGCCTGCTCTGCACGGGGTGGCGGCTTCAAAACATCAGCCGTTGAGACCTGCATCTGTGGCGCTTGACGCGGCTGAGGCAGAAGCGATGGCAGTATTTGCGATGCAACCGAAGTCAAAAACAAAACGCCAAAGACCAAACCGACCAGAATAAGCGCGACATCCTTATTGCGTTTGCCGCCAAAAAGCGCGTCGAGGTTAGCCGGCTGCAAGCTGGCATCGGGAATGTCATCAAATACTTTGTCCAGACTGATCTCGCCCGAACTGTCTTTTACGTCCCAGCTATCAGGGACAAAACAGCGTGGCCAACGATAATTATCCGCGGCCGAGATAAAATACTGGTAGGCGGCTTCCTCATCGTCAAAAAGAATATCTCCATCCGGCGCGACCGCATCCGAGTGGACAGCCACATACCACCAGCCATTATCCGCCTTGAAAACGCCATGCCATTCGCCGACAAGAACATCGGCCGCCGTTGACGCACCAGCGGGAAGGCCGCGACGGTGGCCTTGCTCAAGAAAACCAAAACCGTTTTGCTGTACAACCGTATCACGAACAACATAGAAATCCGCACCAAGAGACTTGGCTCTATTCTTCAGAACTTTAGCATCATCTTCCTCGTCAGACGCCAGCCACAACAAACCGACTGCATAATCCTGACCACGGAAACGCATAATTCCATTTTTTTCGATCTGTCTTTGATGTGCTTCGCTCATTGCTTAACAGTACTTATCCTTGATGGCTCGCTATACCGGACTCGGCAAGCGCTTAATCATAATAATTGTCGATCACCTGCATCGGCTCTTCGGGGAGAATTTCCGCAGAAATCAACAACACTGTCATTTCACGGTTACGATCCAGAGTTCTCGTACCACCGAAAAGCCAGCTTAAATAACGGTCATCGCTGATACCTGCCTGACGGCGCTCAAAGCCAGCCAAGACGAGTGTCTCACCTTGTGAAAGAACAGCATTTTGTAAAAATCCGGTTGTCTCAATCTCAGGCAACTGAATGGTTGCATCCGAAGATGTAAATGTCTCAAACGGCTCTTCCGCATCTGTGAGAGCCAAAGCAAGGCGCATCAAAACACGATTATCCTCGATCACACGCGGCAAGATATTCATCGTCAAACCGACGTCAACAGTACCCGGCTCAAGCGACACACCTGTTCCTCCATCACTTGTAGAAGAAGACACGCGCTCAAGATAAGTGATCTGACGGCCGATCTGAAGTGGCGCAGGTTGATCCGACAAAGTCACAACAGCACCAGAATTTGAAACAGTCACACGGTTGATATCCTCGGACGCACTCAAGAGCGCGGAGAAATCATCCACGGCACCCGCACCCAAATCAGACTTACGAATAATACCGACATTAAGCGAGCCATTGGTATTGCTCAGCTCAAACGGTTGACTACCGATTGCATTTTCAATTTGGGCAAACAGATCAAATCCATAGCTGGATGTATTATTCACATCAACGGCGAGAACCTGAACAGATACAGCCACACGGCGCAGCCTTAAACGGTTTTGTTTGCGCAAATACTCTTCTGCACGACTAACCAGTGTCGGTGACGCGCTAATTGTAATCGTCCCTGTCGAAGGCGACATAGACACACGCCCCTGATCGTCCAGAATATTATTGATGGTCTCTTCAATCTCATCCCAGATATCAAGCGTTGCGTTATCCTCGATACCGACTTCAGGCAAGCTTCCGCCGCTCGAAGATGCACCTGCCTCTAAAGAGCCGGAGACCGTTACATCCGCCGCCAAAGCGTGCAGCATGAAAGTCTTGGAAATTTCCTGATAAATACGGATCATGCCATTCTTGTATGTCCAGCCGGCGTCAAACTCATCCGCCATTTGATTCAGCAAGTCCTCAAGAGAGCCCTGCCAAACAACGCGGCCACCAGTAACCTGCAGACCGTCCGAAGGCAAGAAACGACTGCGCGTCACAGATTCACCAGAGGTCTTGTCTACGATCACGCGCAATCCGGTTACTTTTTGTATCTCAGAGCGCAGCTCATCCATTGAAAGCGCCGACGCAAATGTAATAACCAGACTATCCGGCTTATTAAATTTAGCAGGTAACGGATCACCCTCGCTCACAGGAACGGCATTCGCACCAAACCAAGGACGCTCGTCAACAATCAAAGGTCTTGAAAATTCTTTCTTCGGCTCAATTTCAGAAAGTGCGGCACGCGTCTTTTCTTCTGTGCGCTCGATATCATTTGTAATTTGCTCATTCAGAGTACAGCCGGCAAGGAGGCCGAGACTTAAAACAAGAGATAAAATAGGCTTCATCATAGGTACAGACCTGTCTATTATCAGTTCATCGGATCACGTTAAGCACCACGAAAGAACATCGGGCACGTATTAGTTTACCGAATAACAGTGTAAAGGGATTACCCGCAAACACAAAGGGAAAATTCAGTCCATCCCTATGATAGTTTTGAAAAGACCCGCCTTAGCAGCGAAAGACCGTAAAACACCTAGCGGATAACGTGGCGCGTGCGCACAACGAGAACCGCAGGACCGTCCGGTAAATTCGGGTGGAATCGACCAATCGGGCGAGGTTGCGCCTCACTCAGCCCCAGCAACAAAGTCTGCACAGCTTCTTTGTATGAACCACGAATATTAATATCCGTCTGAATCGGGTAGTCATATTCAGATGACCAGTAAAGATCGACATTTGCTTCACGCGACCAGACTTCGAGAATATTTTTCAGCGTCGCATTGCGTGGCGCAGTCCATAGACGCACAGTTGAATAATCAGCCTGTCCACTTACATCACCACCGCCGACACTTGCCTGCGCATTTTGAAAATACGGGCTACGGTAACCTTGAGCCGAAGGCTGTGCGATTGGTTGGGGCGCTGATGAAGCACGGTACATCATAGAGTTTCCACTTGCCATCACAGGTTGCGGACGCATCGGTTTACGAGCGGCGCTAAAGGCAGCACTTTTTTGCGCTGCGCTTGCCTGAGAGGCAGATTGCTGTGTCATAATTTTGACGTTGTTTCCATCAATGCGAGCCGTCAAACCCTTCTGCTCCAAAGCCTGTAGCAAAACCTGATTCCAAGGCTTCCCGCCCTCCCATGAAATAGATGTCATCTTTGACACAGAAGGATCATAAGAAACCCTATACTCTTCAGGAATAATTTGCTGTGCTGCGATTTCAACAGGCATATCATTACCAAAACCCACAGCCGCCTCAAAACCGGAGCCCATAGATGTCGGGTTTAGCGGCGCAGGCGACACGGCAAACCCCTGATTAGGAGACACGCCCGACACATAATCAGCGGGAGCCGGACCATCAGGACTTGTCGGCACAGGACGGCCAAATAGCAATGTCTGCTCGGCCTCATCCTCTTTTTCATTCTTTCCAAACGGGAACGGATTAATAGAAAGGAGCTGCTTTAAAGCTGATTTCTTTTCGCGCTGCTGAGGCCGGAATTGGTCTCTCGAATACTGGTCTTGCGCAAAAGCGCCGCCATAAACCTGTGGCTCGGAATGAATACCAAGCGGGGCACCATAAGGACGCATAGCAGACGGATGCGCCATCATTTGCGGCTGGCCACCCGCTACATTCGCATTGGTCAAAGCCAGAGGTCTTGTCGATGAATTCATTTGCGGCGCCGATGTAATCGGCTCCATCTCAACAGATGACAAACGCGCAGTACCGTAATCTGTGTAATCTTGCTGTGACAGTGAAGACATAGACGGCAAGGACGGCATCCCGACACTGGCAGAAGGGGCAGGCTCAACCACAACAGGAGCTGTTGGGTTTTGCACCTGTGTGCGTATCTCGTTTAATTTTGGAATATCAGGTGTTTGCTCACGCGCAGCATCCATTGCCGGCACAAACTCGAACCCCGCCCAGGCTTTCGATCCATATGGAAGCGATGTAAAAGCCATTGCGAGTGTGAAAACGGTGGCTGTTAAAGCTTTTGTCTTTGCACGATATTGCATATTTAAATCCTGCTGCCCTTAATTATTAGCTAATTTCTATTACTCTACAGAATAAAAGCCTTATAGGACAAGAGCAATAGGCTCAATAAAAAAATACATGAAATGTGAAAAGAGGCACTTTTCGTACGCATACAGGCACGCCACACCCAAAAGCGATAAACGCTCTACTCGCCGTAATCTATCAAAGGACGCTTACGGATATGCATCCATGCAGGGCGCTTATCCCCGACAATCCAGCTACGGAAAGCGCGCAAAGCACTGGGGAAGGTATAGCCGTGACGTTCAACATAAGAGAAAATACCGGTGACAACGATACACAGATAAAGCGTCCACAGGCGGAAATGCAAGAGAAGCACAAAGAATGAGGCTGCTGCCCGCGCATCAAGCCCGAAAAACTTCAACGGACGCATAGAATTGCGCCAGTGATAATCCCCTTGTGTCTCTATATTAGAAGCCATAATGCCTATGATTATACCACGCCCGATTTTGATATGCCACGGTTTTTGTCAATGGCCGATCGCGTTACGCGGTCTAGAAGCCGCCATTACCGCGCTTCATATCATTGAGTAATTGGTTCGGCTTGATCCGTGGCGAACGTCCACCGCCACCGCCACGGCCGCCGCCTGCCCATGCATCACCGTCCATCGCCTCTTTGATGATTGCATCAAAGTCAGGGATCTTCCGCTGCTTCATCTCACGCACACAAAGCTTGAAAAACTTGCACGCCTTCTCATCCCAGCCGGATACAGCGTTCACATAGTCTTTTCCTTCAAAACGGCATTTCTTGGCATCATAAAGGCCGTTACTTGCGCGTATCGCCTGAAGCCAAATTTTGATCTCTATTTTCGGCTGGTCGGCATCCGCCTTCTCACGCTGCACAATCAACTCAGCTTCAACCTCTTCGCAATCACCATCCATGATGCGCACTTCGGCCGAGCAAAACAAGCCGCTCTCCGCGTCATGCACCTGCCATGGCTGGGTTTGATAGCCCTCCATCTCGTAATCAACGCCGAGCTTTTCTAACAATTCGCGTAAGTTGACTTTCATATTTACGTGCTCTTAATGACTTTACTCTATTGTATTGATTGAAAATCATGTAACGTAGTCATGAGATTTTGAAACCAATAAAAACCTAATAATAACCAAAGCATACTGTAAGATCGCGTATGAAAGCAAGCTTGAAGCCAGATTTATTCCGTATTTATGCGGGTTTCATTATATTTACTGTAACATTTATGGCGATTTTAAGCCTTAATACATCCGCATTTGCGCAAACAGGAGATCAGTTCACCGCAGCAAAGGTCACAGCCCTTCAGGGCGCAACCTTAAAATCAACACGCTATAACATTGTGTTATGGGGTGTTGAAATTCCCGATGAAGTTGACCCCAGCCTGTCCTTAAGAGCACGCGCACTTCTTGACCGCGCCATCAGCGGCAAGCCGGTTCAATGCAATGTTATGCAATGGTCAGCAGGCACACCGATTGCACAATGCCTGAACAGCAATGAGCAGGATCTGGCCATGATCTTACTCGAGGCCGGACTTGCCCACACAAACAGAGAGGTTTTATTTGGCCACTCTCTTGCGCAACCTTATTTTGAGGCCGAGCAGCGCGCGACCGTTATGCGACGCGGTCTCTGGTTTGACGAAAGCGAAGCCGCAGCGAACATCCTCGACTTTGCCAATTTACGTCCCGAGCTTCAACGCAATCTCTTTATTGTAATCGCACTACTTGCCGCAGGGCCTGCAATTGGTCTGATTATCGTAGCACTTATCATGTTCACCGGATTTGGCCGCCTGATCTCCATGCAAAAAAGTCAAATAGCCCGAGCCAATAAAGACGAGCGCGATCTTAAAACCCGCGAAAAATTTGTTGTCGCATCCTCTCTCGAAGGAGAGCTTACCGCCAATAAAAGCAAGGTCGAAGCCTTTGTCAGCATTTACAAAGAACTTCTGCGCGATATGCGTAATCCGAATAAAGTACCGAAATACCAGCAAACAGGCGATATCGTACATGAAAAGCCAGCGCTTGTACGCATGGTTTATGATGCCAATATCAATAAGCTTGAAATGCTCGGCCCGTCTCTTGCCGGCCTCTTAAGTAAACTTTACGCCGAGGTTGAAACCAATCCGAAATACACCTCTCTTGAGCCGGATGTCCCTCTTAAAGACGCAGAGGCAAAGGTTGAAAGCATTATCATTGATGCCGAGAAAATGATCCCCCATATGGATAAAATCCTCTCAGGCCTCACCGTTATCGCTCGCGGCAAATCCTGATAATTAAGCCAGAACTACGAAGTCATGAGCTCAATACGCAGCTTTATTTATATATAATAGATTTTATTGAACAATGCGTGCACGGCTTCCCGTCACGACCCAGCGATTACCTTGCTGTGCGATAGATTGAACACGGCCGACACCATCAATCTGGTCACCGATAGCAATCTGCATAAACTCATTTTGCCCACGCTTGGTAATCCACGCCTTGCCTTGTGATGCGGCGCGGAGCTGCCATAAATTTGAAATCGGCAAACCGTCATAGCCCGTAAATCCTGAATAACTGCTCGTCTGTGTTTGCGGTTTGCTGCGCGGTGGCGCAATCTTTTGTCTTGGCGCAACTGATGCACGTGTAGGAGTCGAAGCCTGTGTCTCTTGTCGCACCGGCGCAGAATTGGAGGCTTGAGCGCGCACGCCTGAGCTCGACGAGGCAACGCCACTCTCAACACGTCGCTCAAGGCGCGCGACCTTATCTGACAACGCCCTCAGATCCTGAGAATCCGGCATTTCGGATAGTTTCTGCTCAATACTATTTAACTTGGACACAAAGTTTTGAGTCTGGTTTTCAAATCGATTCAGATTGGCTTCCAGTTGCTGTACAAGTGCCGCCACCTCTGTATTACCATTGGACATAGACTGTGTCTGCGTAGGTGTTTGCGACTGGGACTGAGACCGAGATTGAGATTGTGATCGGGACTGAGGTTGAAGCTGTGCCTGACTTTGCTCTCGCGGTTGCGCAGGGGATTGCGCCATTGATTGTGTTTGCGCGGGTAATTGCTCTGCCTGTACCCGCTCTTGTGCAGACGTTGAACGTTGCTGCTCTCTCATTTGCGCAAACGGATCCTCCATGCGCTCTTCTTGAACAGGCGCTGGTTGGTTTACACCTGCGTTCTGCGAAACTACTACTTCATTATTTTGTTCAAGTCCGACAGTATCATCACTGTTCTCAATCGGTGTCGGCATTGGCAATGCGCCCATTGCCGGCGCCTCTTCGAAAACAGGCAATGCACGTTCACGCGCAAGGCGTGTTTCATTGGGATCAGCCGGCGCTTGGGATTGCGATTGGATTTCATCCAGTCTATCCAGATTTGACAACAAGCTTTCATTATTGCCGCCTTCAAGTTGACCCGAACGTAAAATATCGGATAAACGCTGACCGCTCGCCGCATTGCCCGACGGTGTTGCCGAACCGCCATTTGCAACCGCGTTTCCGGGGTTCACATTGCTTTGCTGCGGCAATGAACGTTGCTGTGCCGTTTGTTGCGCAGGAGAGCTCATACCCAAACCGCTCGCCGCTTGATTAGACGAAGATGAAGAGGAGCCGCCGGATAACATCATAAAAGCGCCAGCACCCAAAATAAGAACGCCAGCCGCAACACCACCATAAAGCATCATCTTGCTTTTATTATCAGACGCCGCCTTAGCATTATCATCCGAGCCGAAGCTATCATTGTCGAATTCATCAAAGCCTTCAAACTCATCTTCAGAAGAAGTGTTATCTGTCTCGGCCTCGCTATTATCCGCTGCCTGCTCCTTACCCGAAGATTGTTCATCCAGATCCCAGCCAAGTGAATCTTCACTCTCGCCAGACATAGAAGCGGCCGACGCAGTGTCCTCAACCTCGGAGAAATCGGCATCTATGGCATCATCATTGAATTGCTGGCCTGCCTGTGACTGATTGCCCATATCGACATCATCATAGGCATCCATATCATCAAAATCTTCGAAGTCTTCGCCGAAATCCATGTCATCAAAATCATCGAACTGGGACGGATCACCCTCAAAGCTAGCGCCATGGCTTTCATCCCATTGATTTTCATATCCATCATCAGGGTGTTTTGGGGTCTTATCGTCAGGATTTTCAGGCTTATCGTTCATAAATCAACGTCGCTTCTTTATTATCTAAATTCGCAAATACTACCTTAGCTCTCTTGGCAAATTCGGAAGGTCGAGCCCTCCCAAAGGCAATTGAGTACGGATATTACTTTCCGCAGGCAAACCTGTTTGCCCCATAAGAGCAGCCGGATTACGGCCGTCTTTCAAGACGTCCTGTGTAAAAAATATCGCCATTGGCGTGCCTGCGGCAACGCGAATCAATGGCTCTATCTCATTGGCCTGATCGTCAAGAATATCACCAAACTCTCTTGCGCCCTCTTCAACCCCGCGAGCCAGCTCTTGGCCGAAATCGACATCTTCTTGCTCAGTCGCCACGGTGGTTCCATTAATCGAAACAGTCGTAGATTCAGATTCAGCAATCGCCGAGCCGACCCCTTCGATAAAGCGCGCCGCTGCAGGCAAAACAACACGGCTGAAGTAGCGGGAGTCATATTCGGTTTGCAATCCACCGATGCTCGTATTCGGGTTAAGGGCGACACCTTGTACGGAATAGCTTTTGCGGCCGACCGTCATACGAGAGAAATTGATCGTCAAATAACGATAATTGCGTTCAAAGCTCCCGATCAAACGTGCTCCCAAAAACTCACCATCAAGGATTTGACCCAGAACAGGGCCGGGAACGTCGCTATTAGCCTCTGTTAGAAGCTGTGCGTAAAGCACAGTACCTGCAGGTATCAAAACATCTTTCTCATTGATAACGTTACTCGCCGCTGTATCAATCGGACTACTCGTCTGAATTCCGCTGTTATCACCGCCAGCCTGACCGTTTTGCCCGATACCGATTTGAGCCGGTTCTGGCTCGGTTGTAACTGTAATAAGGCTTGTCGGTGCAATTTGTTGTGACCCTAGAATCTGTTGCATTTGTGCAATCATCGCCTGAGAAAGCTGTGACACACTTTGTGGATCAGGCTGCATTTGAACGGCATCATCAAATTGACGAACAAAGTCTTCTTGCTGTTGCTGCTGTTGCACTTGTTGCTGCTCAACCTCACGGCGCAGCTCTTCCATGCGCCAGATCGCAAAAGGATCTTCCTCTTCTTCAACCTCTTGCTGGTCAAGCTGATCTAAAACTCGTGCCTGATCCTCGAAAATCGGGACAGGAACCTGGCTTCTGTCTCCGCTACGCATCGCTGATACGGCACGTTCTTCGTTTTGCTGGCGCAGTTGCTCACGATATTGCTCGGGCAGCTCATCCGAGCCGGGAACCTCGCGTTCTTGTGGCGCTTGAGCCACGCGGGAAGGCGCATCTTCACTGCCGCCACCGCCGCCGATCAGAAAGATCCCGCCAATGACGATAACACCCAGCACAACCACTGCGGCAATTTTGATAACCGGATTATTGCGCCAAAGGTCGCCCAACGTTGAACCACCCGATTGATCGAAGTCTTCGAAACCTTCGTCGTCGAAATCGTCAAAATCATCGTTGTTATTGTTATTATTTGCCATGCTTGCCTCTTACATATACCTAGTATTCGGAACTATCTTTTTCATCACGAATTGCCGCGCGCACAACCTGCCCCTGATCGGATAAAAGCAAGACGGGCGTGTCGTTTAAAACATAAACTTTCATGCCATCAATAGAATTGACCGATTCCGACCAGGCCGGCGAGAGCAACGTCAAAGGCGTTCTCAGATAGATTTTACCGCTTAACTTATAAGCCTTGCTGCGCCCATCAATGCCCGAAAGTGTCAGACGCTTTGCCTCGCTTGGCGGCACACCGTCAAGAATAGACATCAATGTCCTGTTTCCGGCCGCCGCCCGAATAGCTGCGCCCGAAGTCTCAATAATAGACGGCGCTGCATTTGGCCCATATTCAGGAATGCGCGCATCAAAACGATACTGCACAACATCAATACCAGCCTGAAGCATAAAGGTAATCGGTGTATTCAAATCCACCATACGGATCGACATATTGCCTCGCTTGAACTCACCCAACGGTGAAATACGCAGCACATGACCACCTTGCTCAGGCTGGATAACGTCAAAGTCACCCCCCCAGCTCACATCCTTGATCGGCCAAGGCTCGCCCGTCAAATCAAGCATCGTCAAAGTCGTCACCAAACCGGGAGACACCTTAATCACAGGCGGCGCAACACCGGGGTCAAGAGAAACCGTCTCAACCGTGATTTCCGGCTTTGGTGCAGGATCGAGCGGCCGCTGAGCCGCTTCGGTGGAATCATCATATTGTCTGAGAAGCTTACGAATTTCGTCAGGGCGCAAAGGCAACAAGCCATTAACAGCGGCATCAAAAGCAATATTACGCGCCTGTTCTTCAACCATGCGCTGGCGCTCTTCTGCGCTAAGCTGCGCGCCACCCAAAGCCGCATCCAGACTCATATTACCGCCGACACCTGCAACAGGGGGAGGAGGCGGGCTTTGATTACCGCTTGATTGCGCTGCCACGCCGTTCTGGGCTTGTGCCGCCGGCTGAGCCGTACGGCTTTGCAACTGAGGCTGTCCGGCTTCAGCCGCATTGCCGCCACCATCATTCGCGCTTTGTTGTGACATTGAGCGCAGAGCCGCAAATGGATCTTCCGCACCTGTTTGCGCATAAACCAAAGACGGCGCAGCTATAAAGCTGCCGCTTAGAAACACGCCCGCCAAAATGGCCGAATATGCTTTGTTTTTAATATTTCTCTTCATATCCCAATAAACTCTTTAATTGACACATCCTCAGTCGTGAACTTATGACCAACTATTTTATGATGCAAGCTTTTTCAAATAAACTGCTTTGCACCTCTTATTCTTAATCTACTTACTTCCTACCCCTGGAACGCGATCCATTGCTCAATCCCGATCCCGCTCGGACTTTCAAGACGCGGAACACGCACAATCACAAGGCGAATAACCTGTGAATCTGTTCTCGAAGACGCACCGAGCTGGAAGTTAATCAGCATCGGAATTTCGATCTCCCACTGATAGCGGTTATTCTTCACACCCTCGGAACGAATGATCGGTGCCGAACGCGGCACGGCCGTTAAAACCTGTTTATTCTTGGACACAGCGTCAATCACGCCCGATTCCTGCAAGGCGCGTGTAAAGCTCGCCCAGCCAGTCCGCGTAAAATGACGCGAAGATTCTTGCAATCTGGTACGGTAATCATGAAAACCAAAAGTCATAACCTCAGTCGTTGCCTGAGCCGCCCATGACACAAGAGCAGGATGGCTCAGATTCGGCTCACTCAGCGCGACCATAGGAATGAGCCGTCCATCCTCGGTCGTCGCAAAATATTGATTACGCGGTTCAACAAAATTCATAAACATCACAAGCCCCAGAACCAGTCCGGCAATCGCCACGGTCTGTGCAAAGACGATTTTTACCAAACGGCGATAACCGTCCTGATAAAACTGATTTCTTGTCACCACAGATTCCAAAGGGCTGCGCTTGCCGCCGGAGGCAATGTTTTTGGCCTTATTCAGCGCCGCACCTGCGCGGCCGCCTTGGGAATTATTAGTTTGTTTTGTTTGATTACTATCCGCCATGACGCACATCTTACCCTGTCCGCCCCTGTGTTTCAAACGATAATTAATTGGCATGATAATTATAATGTAAAACAGTTTTGACCCTGTTTTAAAAACCGTGCTATAATGATGATTGCGATATAAAATATGTGAGAGGGTTGAAGGTTATATGCGGGCTTTCATAGCAGGACTGGTCCTGTTCAATTTTTCTTTTTTGACACTTATTACGCCTTATTCTCAGGCACTGGCAAGCTCTCAAGCTTCTGGCGGGCAGCTTTACCACGCCTCTGCTTCTGTGCCGGCAGCGGCACAGGCGGATCGATTCTCGCGCTTTCCGGGATCCTCAACACAAAGCCGACAGGCGTCTATGGCGCCTCAATCAGGCACCACATCTGACACGCCCGAGATTTACAAAGATATCGAGCCTTATATCCTGCAAATGGATGAATTGCCGGAAGAATACTTAAGCGGCGAGAAAAGTCCTGCCGAGCTGGCACAAGAGCAGGTTCAAAGACAAGTTGCAGAGACCGAACAGAAAATAGCGGATATTTTTTCGCAATCACAAAAAGATATGGAAGCCATCTTGCATCCGGCCAAGGCCGCAGCTTCAGGATATCAGTCCCCTTATCTGTTCCAGACATCAAGCCTAATCGCCACTTTGGGCGCTCGAATTACCGCCTTTATATCTCTCATCGGATCGACCTTCGCTAATCTTTTTGGCGCAATTATCAGCTTTTTTGCAGGAATATTCGGCGTTCTCACTATTTTCCTGCAATTTATCACCGGCTCTAAAGTCGCAGGTTACGGCGTTGTCCAAGACAATGTGACCAAAGCGCAAAAAGCCAATGACAACTGGAACACAACCAAAGAATTGATTGCTGACGACGCTCAGTTCAGTATGCAACATGAACGCAAAGTTAGAGAAAAAGAGCTGGATATCGAACGCCAGCGCTCTGAATTACACGTCTCTGACTATCACGGGCCAAGCTGTTCACAAAGAACAGCCGGCGCCGAGCAAATGGGCGCACTCGCAGCCGCTGAAAACACATCTTCCGCGATGGCATCTGCATGGTCAAGACGCGGCGCGCTTAACGGTGGAGGTGATGGCGATGATGACGACCCTGACAACGCAAAAGAAGCAGTCGATACAGCGCGCGGGCCCTTAACAGAAATCACCAATCGTTACCGTCTGGCCATCCTTTTCTGCTCTCCCAATGATTTAGGAAACGCAGCAGAGGTTTTTTGTCCTCGAGAATGTACTATGCTTGAAAAAGGCGGAAAATGTGAGCCCTTACAACCTCTCGCTGGCTCTTTGCTTCCAAACACAAAACATGCGGGCATCCATAATCTTGATGTAAATTACACATTGGCAATCGATAGCCGCAGAACATGGGGTTCAGGCACATACGGGCATTTCGCCGATCCTGATCCAAATGACGGCGTTGCAGTGTTAGAATACCAAACAGGACAAAATAGATTTGTCCAGACAGACCAAGCAATTGCAATGTGGTTTATGACCCATTTATTCCGCGAAGCCGTCACACCTTTAACAAAAGCCGATATCGAAGACGCTTATGACGAAGAAACAGGACAGCTGGATGCGGATGTCGCGCAATTCCTGCTCGATCACCGTTCCCTGCAAACATATCGCTCGATCGCCAAGAACAGCTTTACCAATATCATTTCGCGTAAAACACCAAAACCAAGCACGTCGACAGGCGGTGACGGTGCGAAAACACTATATGACGAGGTCGGGACTCTATTTGGGGTAGACGTCAATACCGGTGAAGGCCTTGAGGCCGGAAGCCTTGACGGATCATCAGGGTCAGGTGATGAAGAGTTTTTGGAAAACTTCCTGAAAGAATTCATGCCTTTCGAAGAAATGGGGCAAAGCTATGGTCCAAGCTATGAAGCCCAGCTCGAATTTATGGCCAAGCTGATTTACATGAACCCCGGCTTCTTGGGCAGTGTTGAAGGCAGCAGCAAAGAACTTATGGCCGCGACAGCTGTGCGCTCCATTGTTGTCTATGACCTTCTTGAAGCTATGCAACGTCAGGAAGTCTTGCTTGCAACCATGCTTGAAATCATGTTGGACGACAAACATCAAAAAGTCGAAGACCTCTCATCACGAATCAGGGGGCGCAATTAATGAGCATCTTCATTCGTAAAAAATTCCTCAGCCTTGTGATGATAACGCTTATCACTATCTTGCAACCAGCAATCGGTTGGGCAAATGGCGGGTATTCAACCTTTCCGCGCGAACACAATGAAAATGCCGCTATACAGCAAGCAGGTTATAAGGCCGCACCAAATG
>CAXGMH010000024.1:0-26075 GCA_964010795.1 uncultured Alphaproteobacteria bacterium | reverse complement strand
TCGCCGCAGCATCGGCCGATCCGGCCGCACCGGAACCGCTACCGCTCAACCGCCCTTCCCGAACAGAAAAACTCTCAGGCTGACACGATGATAACACCGGCAATAAAAATACCGATAACACCAAATACTTAATTAAATTTGTAATACTCATGAAATTTCACCTACAGCTCTGCAAGATAATACTATAGCAGATAGATTAAGTTTTCGTAAAGTTATATGATTTTCTACTGTGTTAGAAGGGGCAAGCGGTTGCGTCACCTGTTTTTAAAGCGTAGCATTTGCATTATGTCCGTGAATACACTCAAGCTTGAAGAACGAAAAAAGGTCATCTTATATGTGATGGCACCTGATGATTGCATATCACATGAGAAAGATAGCATTGTGCAGCAATGGGTGAATTATGGCGAATCACTTGCCATAGATCAGCATTGTGTCTTTTTGCTTAATCGCAAACGAAATAAGGCTGAGGCTGTAGCGCTTAATAGCAATAGTGCGGAGCTTGGCGCGGAAACTTTGCATGACGCGCTTATACCGCTTTATCGACACATAAAATTAGTAAGGCCTGATATAGTTATTGCTGCAGAGACAAAAACTAATTTCGCCCTTTTGACGTTGAAACCGTTTTTGCCTAAGAACATTCGCTATCTTATCCGCGAGGATGTGCCGCCGAGTTTTTATACGGGGCGTTCCTTTCCGCACGGTTGGATGGCAAAATCGGCGTATCGCCTGTTATATAAACAGGCTGATTGCGTTATCTCGCCGTGCCAAAACATCATTGATGAGTTGGCCAGAGAGGGCGTTATTCTAAATGACGCACGGGTTATCTATGATGCTGTGACGGATTGCGCACAAGATAGCGGCACAAAGCTGCGTCCCTTATCACCCGAGGGTCACGTTCATTTTGTGGCGGCAGGGGAATTTGAACCGCATAAGGGATATGATTTATTATTGCAGGCCTTGAGCCATACACTCATGCCCAGAGAGTGGCATTTAACCTTAATCGGTGAAGGCGCAATGAAAGCGGAGTTGATGCATTTGATTGAAGGGCAAGGTTTGAAAGGGCGAGTAAGCATCAAAGATGATGTGAGCCAGAGCAAACCTTATTTTGGTGCTGCGGATGCCTTCCTTTTGCCTTCTTTATCCGAAGCCATGCCATATACCGCGCTAGAAGCTTTAGCCTGTGGTACGCCTGTTATCGCTATGAGGTCGGCAGGTGGAATTGCTGATGTAGTCGCTATGAGCGGCAAAGGCGTTAAAACAGCTGCGACATTTGAAGGTTTTATAGACGCTATGAAAGCGGTTAAGGCACAAAGTAAAGATAAATACGCGCAATCTTTGCTACCAAAAGCCTTTGCACAAGAGTCTGCAAGGCAGGCTTATAATGATGTGCTCAAAGAAATATTGATTACTTCAAACCGGGCGCAGGGCTAGCATTGGCCGTGGTCGTGTAGTCTTGATGATGGGCGCAATCATGTTTTGTATCCGTGCGGTGTAAATAGATATGATACAAGCGTGACGTTTCCGGATTATAAGCACTGCCATCATCGGGCGTATCCAGCAATAATTTACCTTCGAAGAAATTTCGTTGATTGTCATGTGTGTTGCGTTTGTCATCGCGAATGAAACTCTGGCGATTATCACCACTAAGGTTCATAGAGATAAGGGAACTCAAGCCGCCACAACAGCTCATTTTATAATTCACGAAGAAATTGGCCTTTGGACCGAGGAGCCATTCCTGCGGGTGTTTCTCGGCTTTGCCTTGATCGTTGGCTGTGACCTGAGAATAGAGACCGACCATATAAGCAGGGTCGCCCGGAAAATATGGGTTTTCCCAGATCTCAAGAATTGTAAGCGGGTCTTTGCTAACCACAGAAATATCGGATGTGGAGCCGACATAGCGCATTTGTGCACTTGTACCGCTGGCTTCAATTGTATCTTTTATCAAGTTTGGGGTCGCATATGTGCTTTCTGTAAGCTTCATAACTGCTTCGTAGTTGTCTTGGCTTAATGCGCAAATTGTATGTATGTTTAAAGTTGCCATAAGTTTTTCCCTTTAAGCTTATGTTTATTGTATTATGTACAGCTCTGTCAACGTGGAAGATTATTAAAGAAGGCTTTATCTTCTCTCACTTTTCTGAGATCACCCTCAAAAGTAACTCTTTGTCCTTTGCTCTGACCGCCCTCATGGCCATGGGAGCCACTATGGTCACAACCCGGCTTGCACACATGAATGAATTGTTCAGTGGGCTTATCGGGATCGGGTAGCTGGAATGGCTGAGGTTGCTGCTCAGGGTCTTGAGCTGTATCTGTAATTAACGCATCCAGTTCTGCTTGTTCGGCCTCTGTTGGCTCTGTATCAGTATTTTCAATATATGTTTCAAGCTCTTGATCTTGTCGCTTGAGCTCCGCAATTTCTTCTGGCGTGATAGGAGGCGGAGGCTTGGACACATCATTAAAAGGTTCTGTTGGTGGACACTGACAAGGACCGCCGCCCGGGCATTCTGAGGGGGGCTTATTCTCGGGTTTTTCATCCGGTGTAGCCGGTTGATTGCTTTCCGGTTCATCAGAGTCTGGCTCTGTGTCGGGTGGCGTATCAGATTCAGGTGCGGCCTCAGGCTTGGCTGTGGGCTGCTCGGTTACGGTATTGTCATTCACAGGTATAATCACAGCAGGATTTGACCCTGTGGGCGCAGGTATAGCTGCGGGTGTAAGCAAAGGCGTAATGAAGGGCAGGCTTTGTAAAAACTCTTGAATTTGTGTTTGCAACTTCGGCGGCAGGTTTTCTTGTTGTGCCGTTTGCTGTATGGTCTGTGCCAAAGTTTGATTGATTGCTGTAGCAGCAGGAGAAGCAGGCTGAATCTGGCGTACGGGCAGGCTGACTATAGCTGCGGCAAGTGGCTTTGCAATATCGGCTGGCGCATTCTTTGCCACTGAATTGGCAATCGATATGGCTCTGGCTTCGAATTTTTGTATAGGGCTTGGCCGTTCAATAGATGCAGTGGAAATCGTGGTTTTTGGCTGCGTGACGGCTGCGGCTTTTGCCTCGATTGTCTGTAGCAGGCTCGGTGTTAGAACCAGTAAAGAAGGAGAGGCGTTGGCCTGCGCATTTTGTATCAGAGTGTTCAGTGCTGCTTTGTGATCTTGTACGGCGATATCGGCAGCCTCGAAGGCGGCGGTGATTTGATCGGATGATTCCAGGCTCTCAAGTTCTGCCTGTGCAGCTTCAAGCGCTTCGAGTTCTGCTTGCAGGGCCTCGATCTCGGCATCACTCAACATCTCTCGCAGATCGGCTGTGTCGAGAATTTCACGAATAGTTGCAGTTGCGGCTGTGAGCTGTGCAATAGTTTCTTGTCTGGTTTCAAGATGTGTGTTTTGTGCCTCAAGCTTGGACAAGGTATCTGCATCAATAAGATCATTTACAGGCGAGATAACTGAGGCAACGCCGCGGCTTAGCTGTAGGGCAAGTGCTGTGGAGTGTAGCGGCATGATCTGAGCCAGAGCCTCAATCGTTTCGGCCATGTCTTCGAGCATAGCCTCGAGACGCTCTTTTGCGGCCACATTGTCGGGCGCATCTTTTAAAATCTCGGATAATGTTTTGATATCGGCCAGTTGCGCGATGGCATCCGAGAGTGTCTTTGCGATCTCAGGGTTCTCGGTTGTAAGGCCGTTTGTCATGGCCTCTGAAATAGCCAGTGCCATGTCTTTGACGTCAAGAATGTCGGCACCGAATGTATTGAGTAGTTGTAAATCCAGCCTGTTTGTGTCGGCTTGCATATCCGCTATGTTTTGTTGCTCGGGAGAGCTATCATTACTGGCGCTTGCCGTTGCAGAAAAGATCAAGGCGCGGCCACCGCCTGCGATCAAGGATAACAGTGCGGTATTGTTGATCTGGGACTGTGTGCCCATACCCTTCATGTCCAGCGTCTTTGCGCGATGAGAGCCGTTCATATCGATGATGCGACGGGTTTGCTCGGATGCGGTATTGCCGCTTGCCTGAAGCGCTACGGAAAATCCTTCATCATTTACTATGGCATGAGGGAGCATAGTCATGATTTATGCTCCTTTTGCCCGAGTTCAAGTTTAAGATCGGCATTTTTCATGCGTGTTTCATATGCGTAATCGCTGATCCATTTGATGAGATAATCAAACAAGGTTTTTGTATCATCTTGCAGGTGATCTGGGAATAAAGGCATAAAGCTTTCCATGGCCTCGATCACTCCCGGCACCAATGGTGCTTTAATGTCTATGCGCGGGGCAATGTTGTGCGCAATCATATAGTCAAGCAAGCTTTTAACCGCTGCCTGCGTTTTGGTTGGTATCGGCTGATCCCAGATCGCTACACGCTCGGTAATTTGCACGTCCTCATGGGGAAGTGCGTCCGTTATGTCCGGCGTTTCCTGTGGACGCTGTTTTTGCTCTAAAACCTTTGTTTGGCTCATGAGGGCAATACCTTCAAATCTGGCGCTTTCGACTTGTTGTCATCATTGTATTGGATAGGAGCGGAGCATACGCTTTCTGCATATTCAAGTAAAGAAATTCCTTGTGTATCCGCTAGGATTCTTGCATTTGCAAGCTCTTCAGCCGTTAGATTGTCCAGCCAAAGTTCGGCGGCGCTGTGTCCTGTTATGGTTTCGAAAATATGCGTATGTACGAAATTATGACCGGCCTCGGTCGTGTGCATAAAGACAGCACTGCCCAGACCAATAGCACTGGTTACGGGGATGAGTATACGCTCGGCAAGGCTTGCCTTGTCTTTGCGCAAGAGATACCACGCACCAAGCCCCAGGGCTGTAAGTGATAAGGATATGGCAATAGCGGGGCCAAAAGCCATCAGTCCTGTTGCACCGACGCCGCTACCCATAGCAATGGCAAAACCAATGCTGGTCAGGCACCCCATATGGCCGGCAGCAAATCCGCCAACAGCTCCGCAGCCACAGCCGACAATGCGGGCAAAGGAACGGCTTGGCCGCTCATTCAATGTCAAAGATGTCATGTATTCAAAAGTCCTTTTCTATGCGTTTATCAAAATGGATTAAACGATAGAAGAAGGGGGTGCGCGGCTCAGGCTTTGTGAGTGGTTGCGAGAGTGAAATACTGCTGTATACGCATTCAGGGCGTGCCTGTCCGTAAGTGTCGTATCAAAGATAGTCGGTTCGGGCGAAGTAAGTAATGCAGGGTTTTGCAGGGCAATAAACGGGCAGCTGTCTTTTCCGCCTTCATTGCGGTTATCTTGGTCTTGTTCGTCTTGTGGGTTTTGAGGCGTGCCGTCGGCGCTTAAAGTGATTTCGCGCGTACCGTCGCCTGAGCAGATAACAAATGTCAGGCTGCCGTCCTCTGCCTTCTCAGGCATAAAACCTTGTGGGACAAATGCGTTTAACAAGACAAGCATAATCGCAAGGGCGAAAGCCGTCGCTTTACCCCATCCTGTTTTGTTCTTATTCGTCTTTAAAACTGCTGACAAAATAAACTGCCTTGTTGCTTGCCTCCCTAATTATTATAGTTTTATATTAGGAAAAACAATTATTGATTATAGTTTTATGGATGTCATTCCTTTCATACAGTCTTTGGCTTTGTTTAAGCACTTACCAAAAGACGATCTCAGGCTTTTGCACGATCAGGCCGTCTTGAAGCGTTATGATAAAAAGTCAATCCTGTATCTGATTGGCGATCAGGCCGATTTTTTCTATATTATCATGAATGGCTGGGTGAAGCTGAGCAAAGAAAACGAAGCCGGAGATGAAGCGGTTGTCGCCATACTGACAACTGGCGACAGCTTTGGCGATGCGGCTTTGGGCAAAGGCGGGCTTCACGCAAACACAGCACAAATTGTCGAGGGAGCAACTATTCTGGCGGTGCCAAGCTCCGCTATGAGACAGGTTTTGCAAAACAATGCCGATTTTTCCTATCGTATCGTGCAGTCTTTGTCTGAGCGCTTGCAGCGTCTACAGCTGGAGAACGCGAATTTATCGGTGATGAGCACAACGCAGCGTGTGGGGTGTTTCTTACTTCAACTCGGCTTTGGCCTTGCTGAGGATCGGGTGGAGCTGACCTTGCCTTATGATAAGTCTTTGGCTGCTTCGAGATTGGGAATGAAGGCCGAGAGTTTTTCTCGTGCTCTAAAAGAGCTCGGAGGCGCAGGCGTAAAGGTCGATCGCAATAAGGTCGTGATTGAAAGCCAGCAGGCTTTGCGTGATTTTAGTTGTATGAATTGTGCTGCGATGCCTGAGGAATGCAGGCGTGCCAAGGATGGCAGCTGTGCAGCTTGTGCGGAATAGGCTAAAACTAAGGGGGGGTAAAGGCTGTGCTGAAATTTGGATTTTCTTTTGTATGTTTTATGTTTTTGGTAGGGCTGCCTGCCTGTTCAACCATGAACTTTGACAAGAGTATGCAGCGCTGGTGTGAGCAGGACGCTCAATGTGACTGCAACGCTGAAGAGTGTCGCCAACAATAATCAGAGCAATAAAAAAACCCCCGCAAAAAAAGCGGAGGTTTTCAAAATCTTTAAATTTAAGCCCTGAGCTTAAGCGGCAGCTTTTGCTTCTTGCAGGCTATCAATGCTGACTTTCACGCCCGGACCCATGGTCGAGCTGATTGTAACAGATTGAATATATGTGCCTTTTGCTCCGCTTGGCTTGGCGCGAACGATCGCATCGTAAAATGCTGTGATGTTCTCGAGGATCTTTGCTTCGCCGAAGCTTGCTTTGCCTACGCCTGCGTGAACGATACCGGCCTTTTCAGCGCGGAATTCAAGAGCACCGGCTTTGGCATCGCTAACAGCCTTTTTAACATCAGGTGTTACGGTTCCAAGCTTAGGGTTTGGCATCAAGCCTTTAGGGCCGAGCAATTTACCGACACGGCCAACAAGTGGCATCATGTCAGGTGTTGCAATACAACGCTCGAAGTCCATTTCGCCATTCTGGATTTTTTCCATCAGGTCTTCTGCACCAACGATATCCGCACCGGCTGCTTTTGCTTCGTCAGCTTTGGCGTCACGTGCAAATACAGCAACACGGACAGATTTACCTGTTCCATGTGGCAATGTAATCATGCCGCGCAGGTTCTGGTCAGAGTGACGTGGGTCAATACCAAGATTCATAGCAATATCGACTGTTTCGTCAAATTTGGATGTCGCATTGGACAAAACCAGTTTAACGGCCTCAGCAATTGAATGCATTGCTTCACGGTCAAAGCTATCGACTTGTGCTTTTTGCTTTTTTGTTAGATTTGCCATGTTGATTACCCCTCTACTTCGATGCCCATGGAACGTGCAGAGCCTTCGATAATCAGCATTGCTGCTTCGATATCATTGGCATTGAGATCCGGCATTTTCATTTCAGCAATTTCTTTGACTTGCTTGCGTGTCACTTTACCAACTTTGTCCTTGTTCGGAACGCCAGAGCCCTTTTGAACTTTGGCCGCCTTTTTCAAGAAGAAAGACGCTGGTGGAGTTTTAACGATAAAGTCAAAGCTCTTATCCTTGTAAACCGAGATAACAACGGGTACAGGCATATTTTTCTCAAGGTCTTCTGTTTTAGCGTTAAAAGCCTTACAGAATTCCATGATGTTAACCCCGTGCTGACCCAAAGCAGGACCGATGGGGGGAGATGGGTTTGCTGCACCGGCAGGTACTTGCAGCTTGATATAGCCGGTTACTTCTTTTGCCATTTGCTCACCTTTCTGTTTGTTGCGACCAGTCTTTTTGGTCGCTTAAGTTTGGCTTAGTGGTCCGGCTCGCTCAAATCGAGGTCACAGCCTCCCACCAAAAAAGTACTGGCGTTATAACGGGGCTGGCGCATAAATGCAAGGTTTAAAATATATTTGCATAATATAAATCTGTTGTGTATTGAGAGAGGATGGATAAAGATCTCATACCAACTGCGCAAATTGACGAGGAAACGCTGGCCGTTACCGCGCCGAATTTTATTGATAGAGTTAGCCAGATGGCAAGCGCTCATAGGCAAGAGGGTGTCAAGACAAGACGACAAACCTTTGAGTTCGGATATGCATATAGGGATTTGCTATCCGATATTGACGCGCAACCAACTGTGATACCTGCTTTTTTGCAAATGCTTTACATTAGTGCGGTTGAAAGTTTGAAGCGGGCGCATCCAGATCTTGATGATCTCAGTTCAGAATTCAATAATTGCATCGTCTCGGTATTTGAGGCGGGTGATTGCCTTCAGCCACATATTGATGTCGATGTTCATAAGACAAAGCGCGGTAATGGAGATTTGGTTGGGTTTTATTTTGATGAAAATATTATCGGCGTTTTAATTGAGGCTGATGCACAGGGGCGCTTATACATACAAAAATCTGAGGCTGATGATCGCTTAAACCGTGACTATGATCCTGACAGAGCACTGGCGCTGGATGAGAAGGACGGTCTGGTATATTTATTCCATGGCGCGTGTCGCCACGCCCCTTATTATCACGGTGTCTCGCCGGTCGAAAACCGCCGCGTTTCCGTTACATTCAGAACGCTGAAATTCCGTTAGGTAAGAGCTGTAATATCAGCGGAGAAGTAATCCCAACATACTGCGCCAGTCACCGATATACTCACGCTGCTTTTGTTGGGCGACTTCTTTTGCTTGTGAGGTTGCAGGATTGTGCTCATTAACAGGTTGTCCGTTCGAATCTGTGACTACGCCGTCCTTGACGGCAGACACGAAATCTTTGGCGCTCATTGCGCCATAGCTTTCTCCTGGCATAGGTTTATCTCCTTTACTTGCGTAAAGTGAAAATAGCCAAGGGGAAAAATATGTCAATATATTTTTGTTGATTAAGCTTTGTCGACTTGTGAGTATTCGAGTTCCACAGGCGTCGCGCGGCCAAAGATCGAAACCGTAACTTTGAGTTTCTGCTTTTCTTCATCGATTTCTTCAACGACACCGGTGAAGGATGCAAATGGTCCGTCTGTAACTTTAACTTCTTCCGATATCGTAAGTCACGGATGGTCTTGGGCGGTCAACGCCTTCTTGCAATTGCTTGATAAGCTGTTGCGCTTCTTTTTCCGTCATCGGGATTGGTTTTTTGCCACCGCCGAGGAAGCCTGTTACTTTCGGGACGTTACGAACCAAGTGCCATGCACGGTCATCCATCTCCATCTGGATCAGCACATAACCCGGGAAGAATTTGCGTTCGGCGTTTACGCGCTGACCTTTGCGCACTTCAACGACTTCTTCTGTCGGGACGAGGATGTCACCGAAGAAATCTTGCAAACCTTGTTTTTGGGCCTGCTCTTGAATGGCATCAGAGATTTTTTGCTCAAAACCAGAATAAACATGTAGTACGTACCAGCGCTTGCTCATTTTTTGCTCCTTAAAGCTTCGTTTGAATTCGTCTTAGGACAGGATCATATGGATCAGCCATGCAATAATCTGGTCTGCAAAATACAGGAATAATGCGACCAGAATAACCATGACAAAAACCATTGCCGTTGAAATCATCGTCTCTTTACGAGATGGCCATGTGATCTTGTCTGTCTCGCTTCTGACTTCTCTGAAAAATTTGACCCAGGATTTCATATCTGCCCTTTATAAATCTTTAATGTTTTCGCTTCCTCCAGCGCCCTGTAAGCTGTTACCAGCTTTGTATTCGACACTCATTTTGGGGAAACACTTTCGTGTATAAACCACAAAGAATGAAAAATCCATAAAAAAATAGGGGTAAGGCCTAAAGCTTTTGAAAAGATAGACACAGCTTTGCGAATACGCCATGCTAGGGGCGAATTCTGTGGTTCCATTGCCATTTCCGGTGAAACTTTATCAATCGTTTTGGATGCGCGTTATGCCTATCATTTTGAAGAAAATATGTCTGATCTTTACGATCACCTTTTTGCTGTTGGGCTGCGCCCTACCGCCGATCCCGGATTATCAGCGTGCGATGATGCCGCAAGAGCCCGAGACGATCGCACAGGCAACGCGTCCGGTTGAAAAGGTAACACCCGATTATAAGCTACAGCCCGGCGATCATGTTAGTGTCTCTATTTTCAAGGAGCCTGATCTTTCCCGAGATGTGAAACTGGATGAAAAGGGACGCGCACAACTACCGTTGATCGGTAATATCAGATTGGCTGGATTGGGGCTGTCTGAGGCGGCACAGCTTATCGAGATGGCCTATCGTACCGGCTACCTCAGAGAACCCGATGTGACGCTAAAGCTTAGCGGTCACCATCCTGTCTATGTTATGGGGGCTGTAAGAAACCCTGGGGCTTATGCGTATCATCCTGATATGCGCGTTGTGCAGGCGCTTGCCGCGGCCGGCGGGCCTGATTTTGATGCACGTGGCCATATTGCCCGTATCTCCGGACATTACGAGACGAGCTTGCCTGATAGCGGCAATTTCTCTTTTCGCGACGCCGATCCTGTCGCTGTTGACGATCGCTTGGCGCCCGGTGATGTCTTGATCGTAAAAGACAGGTTATTTTGATGACGGCAAAAGCTTCGCATAAATTGGCACCGTTTCAGCGCAATGCGTCGCGATTGCGCCAATATGTGCCGTTTGCACGTAGCATCACTTTGCTGCTTTGTATCAGCGGAGTGGCGGTGGGGATCGTTTGTAGTCACTTGTATCCCGGCCAGTTCGAGGCACGGATGAGCTTAGGCTTTCAGGCACCGCGTCAGGCCGAACAGGCTCGCCTTATGGCCGAAAATATAACGATTGAGGGCGCTCGGCTTTTTGCTTTCAGAGAGGGCGATATCCTTTCGCTAAAGCTCAAATCTTTAAGTGATAGCGTCGGGGCAACAGCCCTGCGTAACGAGATAGGACGTTTAGGACACTTGCTGTCCGATCAACTCGGTGCGGATGAGCGCAGACGACAGCAGGAAAAACTGGCAGGGCTGGAGCGCGAGCTGGACAAGTCGCGTGCAGAGGAAAAGGCGACGCGGATGCGCATCCAGAGCTACCGTATAGATCTTAAACCCGAAGACAGACTGCAACAGCAGGGCAACGCCGAACAGTTGGCAGGGCTTGAGACCGAACAAGCGCAAGACCGCGTAGCAAAAGCAGGACTGGATGAACAAATTCGTCTTCTTAGACGACTTTCAACGGATATCGATAACTCTGTCTCGGACAGTCTTTCGGCCTTTGCCTCCGAAGAGATGCCACAAGTGCTACAGGCAATGGCACGCCTGCGCGAGAGCTATATGCAGGGCGCACAACGGCTTGAGGTGTTGCAGGGGCGCTATGGTGAGAAGCATCCTGTGCTAAAACGATTGCAAACCGAGCTGGATCATATCCGTGTGGCAATTAAGGGAGAGGCCGATGCAATCGGTAAAGCCCTGCGCGCAAAACGTGATGTGCTTGATGCGCAAATGGAGCAGCGCGCCGCCGAGATCGAGACGATCCAGAAAAACCATGTTCTGGCGCAAAATGATGAAACCGAGCTGGACGCGATGAACGAGGCGCTGAAGCGTGTGCAAGAGCGCATATCCACACTTGATGCGCGTAAAACATTGCTGCGTATTGATCTGGCGCAGCCGCCCGCCCGTCCGTTAATGTTAAGGCAGGCGCACATCATGCCGATCCCAGCACCCGAGCGCATAGCAGTGCTGGGCCTGATCGGAGGTTTTGCTGGCCTGCTGCTTGGCTGGGTGGTTGTTTCTTTGCTTTCTGCGCGAAAGGCGGCTCGCTTCCGCCATGAAAACCTGAAGGCTGATTATCACCAATATAGTGCCTGCGCCGTTGCGGGTATGATCCCGAAAAGCGCCCTTCTGGATCAAAGACGACCTTCTGATCTTATTTTTTCTCGTCAGGCCGAAGATTTGGCCGAGGCTGTACGACAATTGCGTCTTTCCGTGCGTCTGAGCAGCGAGGAAAAAGACCATAGCTCTGATAGCGACCATGTTGATGGCCACCGTCTTGTGATTTGTTCGCCTGATGACGGGGCAGGCAAGACATCGCTTGCTGTATGGTTGGGGCAGGTTGCTGCAAGAGCGGGAGAAAAGGCGATTATTCTTGACGCTAATTTGCGTGCGCCAAGGCTGCATATGGCTTTTGGTAAGATGCCCGATCATAACCTCGTTGATTATCTCAGTGAACAGGCCAGCCTCGAAGACGTTATCATACGTGATGACCCCTCATCCGTTCATGTGATCTGGGGGGCGGATGTCCATAAACGCGCCCCGGATTTGCTAACAGGCAAGCGGATGCGTTCTTTGCTGAAGGCACTACATAAGGCCTATGACCTTATCATTATTGATACACCTGCTTTAAACGCGGTTCCCGACGGTCTTGTTATGGCGGATTGGGCGGATCAGGTTTTGTTGTGTACGCCACCACAAAAACCGCATGAACGCGGAGGATTGGCTAGTAGCCTATCAACGCTGCACCAGCACCGTCTGCTGAAAAAAACCTCAATCGTCCTGATGAAGGTGTAAGAGACTAGGAATAAAATCCTTGACTTTGTGAGAGAGCTCTGGCAATTATATAGGCATAAACAGGCGGCGTTTGTCTCGATTTCGAGCAAAGCCGCTTTTTTTTGTGCTTATTTTCTGAAGCCATAAAATCCCTTAACCCATAATCTCAAGGATAACTCTATGACGTTTTTACCCAAAGACAGCAATGACCAGCCCATACCCGCTTTACGCCTCAAAGATGGCGGGGCGCATACTATAAGCGCAGAATCATCGGCCGCCGTGAATGCGACACCTTTTGACGTCAAGACACGGATTATCAGTGTTTATGCCAGCGTGCCCGTTTATTTGAAGTTCGGCGCAAGCGATACGGTAAGCGCGACAAGTGCCGATCATTATTTCCCTAATGGCGTTTATTATGATGTCGCAATTGGTGGTGACCAGACAGCGCATACACCCTATATTTCCGTGCTTCGCGCAGGCGACACCGACGGAGATGTTTATATCTCGGAGAAAATATAAAGCCTTAGAGCGGTTACGCGCCCGAGCGTGATTTGAGGGCGAGTGATAATGTACCCTCGTCAAGATAGTCTAGCTCTCCACCTACGGGTACGCCATGCGCCAGTTTGGAGACATACACCCCTGTCTCGGAGAGCTGATCCTGAATAAAGTGCGCGGTGCTTTGCCCGTCAACGGTTGCGCTGAGCGCGAGGATGACTTCTTTAACGTTTTCGTCTTGCGCTCTTTCTACAAGGCCAGTGATATTCAGGTCACGCGGACGGACACCGTTAAGCGCGGACAGTAAACCGCCAAGGACATGGTAACGGCCACGAAATTGGCGGGTACGCTCAATAGCCCAGACATCAGCTACAGACTCGACAACACAGATAAGCGAGGCGTCACGCTGTACGTCAGTACAGATTTCACAATGCTCGTATGTGGTCAGATTTCCGCAGCTTTTGCATTCCTGTACGGCCTCGGCTGTTTTATCAAGGGCTTGTGCCAGCGGGCGCATGATATTGTCTTTGTTTTGCAGTAAATAAAGCGTCATGCGCCGTGCTGAGCGCGGGCCAAGGCCGGGCACTTGCGAGATCAGTTTTGTTAAGGTCTGGAAATCCTTGTTATGTTCCATGGCTGCGGTCTTTGTTTTGTTGAGGTGCGATCTCTTTATAATCACTTAGAATACGACTTGATGTCACGCCTTTTAATTTGAGGGCTTCAATAATGGCCTCGGCCATAGGGAAGGGGCCGGATATGACATAGACAGTATCAGGATGTTGCGCCTCAATGCGCCCAAGACCGTCCAGTACCGATCCTTGATGAATGTTTATATCCGCCATTTGGCTGAGTGTTGGTGCTTGATCGCTGCATAAGACTAGCCCCGCCATATTTAGTGATGCGCAATGCTCCAACACTTCACGCAGCAAAGAATTATCGTTTAGCAGGCGGTCGCCGAAGACAAGCTGTATCGGGCGCCTGTCTTGTCGCTTCTTTAAGGCATAGAGGAAGGCGAGTGTCTGGCTGATCCCTGTTCCGCCTGCGATCATGGTCAAAGGTGCAGCGCTCTCGTCCAGCGAAGCAATATGTGTGTTGCCACTGATATCAAGAAGCTCGACTGGGTCGCCTGTGTTGAGGTTTTGTTCCAGATAGCGTTCTGTATGGCTCTCTCGGTTGCCGATGCGTATAAAAAAGCGTGCGGTTTTTTTGCCCGCATGATCGGCAATAGAGTAATGACGGGGTTTCAACGCGGGCGCAAAGCTCAGCGTCGCATACTGGCCCTCATGAAAGTGCCAGATGCTTTGGTTGGGCATAGCCAGATCAAGCCTCAGGAGGCTATCGGATAATCTTTCTTTATGTACCAGAGTAAGCGAAGTTGTTTCGTTCATAATGGATATGGCTGTTTTACAAATATCGTTTGCTTATTGGTTATATTCGACGCGACCATAATCCGGATCATGATAGAAAAACAAAGTGCGGTCGAGTTTCATGCCTGTTTCTATGTCATTCAATCGAATATCGGTGCGCAAGCCTTGCGCATCTTTGACCGTCCAACCGACAATCTGGAATGGTGAGCGGTTGAAATTCAGGGTTAAGCTGCCTGCGGCCGGATCCTCTCTTTGCACCAAGGTCAAAGCAAGAGACTGGTCGTTGTTCTCGATATTTGTGACTAACAGCTTTTCCTCAAAAGAGACGTCTTCGCGCAGAATAAAATCAGCCAGAGTTTGGCCGATCAGCGTGTTGCTTTGCTGTTTCAGGGCGGCATCGTAGTAAAAGATGAATGTCCCGTCGGCTACGATAAAGTCGCCCTGACTGCTGCCCTCAAGCGGATCATAGTCGAAACGCAGACGGCCGGGACGGTGTAGATAAAAATCGCCGCTTCGGATTCCGCCCTGCCAGTCTTCTTGGATAAAGCTGGCCTGCATGGTCTTTAATGTCGAAAGATAGCTTTCAACGCGGGTAATGGCCCGTTCCATTTCGGCGCGCTCATCGGCCTTTACGGGTAAGGCGAGTGCGAGAGCGGATAAAATGGCAAAGGCTGTGGCGGCTATAATATGTTTCATACAAATCCCAATAGTTTTAAGGCAACAGGTATATAGATAACTGAAATGAGCGTCGTGGCAACCACTCCCATGGATGCTTTGCCGGGATGGTTTCCAAATTGCGCGGCAAAAGTAATATTATTGGCGGCCATCGGCATAATCGACAGCAAGATAAGCGGCATATGAAATAGCGGGTTGAGCCAATGTAGATAGGTTTGGTCAAGCCAGACAAGGCCGAGAGTGCTGAGCGGCCAGAAGATAAATTTTGTAGCGATCATCATGCCGATATAAAGTGGATCAATGCGCACACGGTCGAGCTGTGAAAGGCCTATCCCGATCATCGCCATACCGAGGAATGTGAACGCACCTTTGAAGATTGCGAGAATAGGCTCGGTTAGCGGCACAAGATTTATCCCTGCGCCTGATAAGCTGACACCGATAACGGCTGCGTAAAGGCCGGGGAAGGTGGCTATTGTTCTCAGGCTTTGCTTCCAGCCCTTTTCCCCTTTTGAGATCAAATACAGGCCGACTGTATTTTCGTATATATAAAGCCCGTAACCCAATATGATATAGGCTGCGATTTGTTCGGGATTAAAGACGGCAAAGGCGATGGGCAGGCCAAAATAGCCGTAATTATTTGTCCCCACTCCCAAACCGATCAACTGTTTTGTTTTCTCGGAGACGAAGGGACCTGAAAGCTTGAGAAGCACAAAGGCGAGGATAAGAGCCATCGCCAAAACCATGGCAATTGCCACAAAAAGATTGGGCGTGAAGGGCATACTTGAGGCTGTGATGAGCACAACCACAGGGGCTGTGAAATAAATAGCCAGCGTGGCTACTGTTTTTATATCAATCGTAAAGATGCGTCCGGCCGCAAAGCCCATTATAGCGATGATGTAAAGAGGAGCGATCTCTGATAGTAATGCGTAAAGCCAATCCATAGCCGTAGCATAAGCCGTTATAATTGAGTTGACCAGAGCAAAGCTTATGCCGTATTGAGTCATTATGCCTAAGCTTCTCGAAGATTTTGAAAGTGCTATCGCACCGCTTTGCCAACGACCGACATCTGCACGCTGTTTGAAAACAGGTGCGGGCTATGCCTATGCTAAGTTAGTCAAAGAGGGAGAGCCGGCGGAGCTGAGTTGCCGTCCCGCTCATGCCATGATCGTCGGAGAGAAATTAGAGGGACATAAGCGTGCACTTGCCGATATTCGCAAGGCTGAAACAGTGCCCGAAGGCGGTATTCATATCGGTGTGGCAGGATTTGTGAATTTGGGCTATATCGCGGCCAATCGTTCATCTGGTGCAATCTTGATGGACTCAAACCCCGTGCAGAAAGTCTTTTGGGATATCATTATCGATATGCTGAGTGTGTATGAAACCAAAGAGGATTTTATCCTGGCGCTGCCAAGTGTGCCGTTTCAGCTGGTCGCGGCACTTGATAAGCTCAATTGCGGGCAGGAATATATATTACTTGATGAAGATCTGAGTTATGACGCGCCTTTAGAGACGGTACGCCATAAGGGACGAATCCTGTTCGAGACCGGAGAAGATCAGGGGCAGATGGATTTGTTCGGAATGCGAACAGATGAGGATTACACACATTTACACAAGCTTGCCAAAGTTGGCGCCATTGCTGCTTTGACACTTGATTTGAAGGACGCGCAAGGGTTTAACCAGCTGAAAACAGCTATGGAAGAATTTAAGAAGGCTTCCGGCTGCCAAGAGAGACAGATCTATGTCTCAAGCTTTTATGTCAGTAATGTGCTGGAGTTTCTGCATAACCGCAGAGATTTCAATGGTGTGGAGAATATGCCCAATGCCCGCAATATGGTTTTGCGCAATATCGCGTCGCTTTTATCTGCGTTTTTTCCGAAGGCAGCGGATAAAGGGCCGATGCTCATTACCTATGACCGTACTTATAATCCGCTTCAGTTGGATGGTGTCTCACAAAGGCAACTGCATATGGCCATGAAATAGAGTAAGAACAGAGGTGGATAAAGCCAGATTAGACTAGGCAGCCTGAGACTCAACAAAGATATTTTTGTAATGTTCGAGCCATGTTTTCGGTAGTGCATCTCCATAAGGCCCGTCTTTGGAGCGCCAATAAGCAAGGATCTGCGGGAATTGGTTGAAACTCAACTCACCTTCTTGAACGAGTCGGCGGTCAAGTGGCATTAACCTGATACCATCCAGTTTTTTCATGCGTTGTTTATAATGTCCCGGCTCAATATAGTCGCGCATCACGGTTGATAAAACCATCGGATCATCAGTGCCTAGTCTTTCTTTGGCTTGCTCTCTGCGGTGCATTAAGGTGTTGAGGAGGGATTTAGCCTGCTCAGCCATCTCACCTTGGGAGATGCGTGCCACAAAGATAGAGCGCGCCAGATGGTGCAGTGTTGCCTGTGAAAGTTCCGGTAGCCAGATCAGCACGCCTGACTTCATGCCTGCCACCTGATCGAGGTGAAAGCATTGGTGACAGTGAATGCAAACCGTCATCAGGTTTTCAGGGCTATGATCTTCGGGATCAAAATTCTTGAAGAGTATTTTTTGGAATTTTTCAGAACGAAAACCGCAGCATTGGCAGGTGTGATCGTCTCTTTCCAATATATGGAGTTTTTCTTCCTTAGAAAGCAGGTCTTCGAAATGCGTTGCCTGCCGTGTAAAAGCACGCCCCGACCCAACATTTTTGCCAGGGCCGACATCGGACCGACGAACATGAAAGGTGATCGGGGCGTAATTCATAATTTAAAATTCAATCTTGTGGAATTTTTGGTTGGTCAGACCGCTTGTGCCGGTCAGACCAGTCGTGTCACGCAATGCTTCAAACGTAGCCGGTGCAGCCAAGAGTAGCGCACCAACAACAAGACGCACCAGACCTTCACGCAATGGTTTTTGCTGAGGGCTGTCTACGTGTTGCTTTACAGATAAAACACCGCCGAATGAGAGCACTGCCCCGCCAAGATAGGCGACGGTTGTAATCACATCAGGCAAATTGCGCGTTTGCTCGGTAATTGAATTGGCGATACCTGCAATTCCTTGTGCTTGCGCAACTGTGCTGGAGCCGGCCAAGGCCGACCCCAGTATCACAGCGCAAAGCTTTTTCATACGCAAGTCAAGCGCTTCAGATAGATGCTTTACCATCGTCAGTGCCTGTTATTAGAACTGAATGTCGTTGAATTGCTGGTTTGTCAATCCGTTAGAGCCATCGTTCAGGCCAACTGATTCACGCAATGCTTCGAATGTTGCCGGTGCAGCCAAAAGAAGAGCACCTGCGATCAAGCGAACAAGACCTTCGCGCAATGGCTTTTGTTGTGGGTTGTCAACGTGTTGTTTAACAGACAAAACACCACCGAAAGCCAAAACAGCGCCACCAAGATATGCAATCACAGTGATTACATTCGGTAGTTCCTGAGTTTGCTCAGTAACAGAGTTTGCGATGTCAGCGATACCGCCTTGTGCATATGCTGTGCTGCTTGCGCCAGCCATTGCCGCACCGATAATCGTTGCCGATAGTTTTTTGGACTTCATGTTCAGTCCGTTTGACAAAGTTTTAAATAGTTTCATTTTTGCCTCCTTTGAAACGCTTGCCAATTCTAGTTGAATGTTACCCCAGTCGAGCCAACATTAAAAGTGGTTTGAACCGCCATCATTAACGGCCCAATGTTAACCGCCAGAACCCCCGCCACGATATGCGTAATAGCAGACATAACGCTGGCCTGACCATTCCCATCCGTTGCGGCCTTAAGCAAGAACCAGCCACGGAGGAAACTGATGATCCCGATAATAATCAGGAATGTTATAATTGCCGACATAATAGCATCAGCACGTGCCTGAATATCCGCTCCGGCATCGGAAAGGAAAGACATACTGACATAAGTTTTGACGGCAGAATCTCCAAAAATCGTCTCGGATAATGCACCGAGGGCCTGCGGTGCGGATAAAAGCACTGCTGCGACGACGAAATGCATAGCTGTACCAAGCCCGACAGGACCTTTCGGGCCTTCTTGCGCGCTCTTGGTCAGACGGTAAATAGCAATCAGTAGAATAAATAAACCCGCAACATAGCTGAAAACACCCATCAAGGTCAGCATTGGCGTGTAAATGTCGCTGGCAAGGGCGCCAAGCATACCGTCAAGCGAGACGCCATCACCGCCACCTGTGCTCATCTCAGCAAAACCGCTGGCTGAAACCGCCTCCATTTGATCGAACTTGAAGGTTTGTATCAGTTTTGTCGCAAATGACGGTGCGGCAAGGAAAAACGTTGCAGCCAAAGTCATTTTCATCGGATCGGTCAGCGGCACCTGTCTGGGGCTGTCGACGTGCTGGACAAATTTTGGAATAGCATAAAGGCCAAAGCCAAGCCCAAGCATATAGGCCAGTGCTGTGGCGATGTCTTCCATATTGGTGAAGCCTTCGGCCATATTGGAAATAGTGTCGCCAAGGCTGGCTTGTGCAAAGGCCGGGCTTGTCTGTATGATGCAAGCAAAAAGGCACAGAAATCCTATGCCCAGATTCTGGGCAAAAGACGGACTGGCCGTATAATATTGATAATTTTGCCTATCTTTACTCATCGGATACACACACCTTTAAATCGCAATGATAAATGGTCGTAACCATAAAATCAAAGGAAACCTCTACACCTCTATTATATACACCCTTTTATTATACATAAAATAGAAAGCCCGCGTCAAACTTCTTTTTTGTTTTTGTTGCAGACTTTAATTATGTCTTATACCTACATTTAAGGCTATAATCCCTAAGAATTCCTTAAAATTATATGTTTTTCAATATGTTTCGTGCTAAGCTTTGTTTATGAGATATGAACGAAATCAGTATTACAGGCGAGGTAACGCGCTTCTTTACGTGCTTTTAGGGATCGCACTATTTGGCGCACTGACATTTATCTTGTCACGCAGTACGGAAATTAAGAATGATCCCCTCTCAGAAGAGCTGGCAACACTTCTGGCCAATGAGATGATCGCCCATGTGCAACAGGTTCAGCAGGCCGTGGTTATGATGGAAATGACGGGTACGGATATTGATGATCTGGATTTTGTAAAGCCGGGGGAAACAGGCTTTGATACGGCTCCACATACGGGCAAAATATTTCACCCTGCGGGCGGTGGTATTTCAGTCATGAATACGGATAAAATAACGTCCGATGGTACGGCTAGTGCTGGTTGGTATTATCAAGATCGAACAAATGTGGCATGGACAGATAGTACTGCGCATGACGTTATTTATACCTTTGTTGGGATGTCGGATTCTATCTGTGAAAAAATCAATACAATTTTGCATGGTATCAAAAGCATTCCGCAAACGGATAATACAACGCCAGGAATGCTTCAGCTCTTTGACACGAATAGTGGCAATTCCTTTTTAACGACATCTAACTGCTCTGCGTGTGAAGGATATTACCAGCTTTGCATTGAAAGAAGTGATGGGGCGCCTAATGCTTTCTACACAATCATCGCTTCACGGTAAAGCAGGACCCTCAGATCATCGATGCCGTAACCATTTTCGGATGAGGTTGGCAAGATTTCAGGAAAGGCCGCAGGGCGCTTCTTAATGGCCGTTTGAGTGTCCGCTAAGATTTGGGCGCGTTCCTGTGATTTGACTTTATCTGTCTTTGTCAGGACGAGTGTATAAGACACGGCTGCCTGATCGAGCATATCCATCATTTCCTTGTCAGAGTCTTTGACGCCGTGGCGCCCGTCAATCAGAACAAAGGCGCGTTTGAGATTCAGGCGTCCGCGAAGATAGTGCTTCATCATATTTTGCCAGCGCTTGCGGTCGGATTTAGAGACTTTAGCATAGCCATAGCCCGGCATATCAACGAGGCGCAAACGTGGAGCTTCTTCAGGGCCGAGATCAAAAAAGTTGAGCTGTTGCGTTCGTCCCGGTGTGTTTGAGGTGCGAGCAAGTGCTTTACGGCCAGTCAAAGCGTTAATCAGGCTGGACTTTCCGACATTCGAGCGGCCGGCAAAAGCGACTTCGGGCAAGCTTTCATCAGGTAGCTGCTCGAGTGTTTGAATGCCGCGCAAGAAGCCACAATGCCCGGTTATGAGCCTTTGCGCTTCTTGAAGGTCTTCTTGGGTATACTCGTCCATATAAATGCTACTTCTTTTTCTTGCGACGACGCTTCGGTGCGGTCACAGGCTTGGCTTGTGTCTCTTCGACATCAGTAACGTCCTCGGCGTGTTCCTCAATAAAATCTTGAGTCGCCTCGTCATCCATTTGCACAGCTTTCTTCTTGCCTGTGAAGAATCGGAAAAGGTGAATATCCGCACCCATCATTTTCATCAGCACGATTTGCTGGATGATCGACAGGAAGTTAGACCATGTCCAGTAAATAACCAGACCTGCAGGGAAGCTTGCCAGAATATAAGTCATAACAAATGGCATCATCAGCATGATTTGCTTTTGCATTGGCTCGGTTGGCGGCGGTGAGAGCTGCTGCTGTAATAGCAGGGTAACACACATGATGCATGGCCATGCCCCAATCATAAGGAAACTGATCGGTTCATAAGGCAAGACGCCAAACAGATTGAAAAGTGATGTCGGGTCTGGTGCCGACATATCCTGAATCCAGCCAAAGAAAGGCGTATGACGCATTTCAATCGTCACATACAACACCTTGTAAAGGGCAAAGAAAATCGGAATTTGCAAAAGCAAGGGTAAACAGCCTGCAGCCGGATTGACCTGTTCTTTCTTGTACAGTTCGAACAAAGCCTTTTGCATACCTTCACGGTCATCTTTGTAGCGATCCTGAAGTTCCTTCATCTTGGGCGCGATAATGCGCATCTTGGCAAAAGAGCGGTAGGACTTGTTGGCCAGCGGGAAAACCAGCAAACGAACAAGAACGGTAAAGAGCAAAAGCCCGATTGCGAAGCTGCCGATTGTTGATGATAGCCATGTCAGGATATAGAAGAATGGCTTGGTCATGAAATACAGCATTCCAAAATCAACAACGAGGTCAAAATGGGGAATGTCGAGCTGTTTTTCATAGGCATCAAGCTGGCGTACTTTTTTTGCACCGGCAAAGAAATGGCTTTCATAGGCCTTCTCCTGTCCGGCCGGAATTGTCATTGCAGGGCCCATTACATCTGTTTGATAGAAATTGCGGCTCTCTCCCGGACGTGCCAGAAAGCGGAATTTTGACTGGACGGATTGATCGGGTATCAGCCCGGCAAACCAGTATTTCTGTGTAAAGCCGATCCAGCCTCCCTGTGCAAGGCTTGTGCGTTCGGGCTTTTCTGTCAGGTCTTTGAATGTGTGTTCTTGTAGGGAATCCTTGAAGTAACCAATAGGACCTTCATGAAGGATAAAGGACTTCTTTTGAACTTCGGGCTGGCCGTGACGTGCGACAAGGCCATAAGGATAAAGGGTAATGTCATTGTTACTGGCATTGATGACGCGCTGGGTCATGCGGAACATGTAGTGGTCATCAACAGAGATCTCACGCTCGAATGTCAGGCCTTCGCCATTATCCCAGACCAGTGTTACAGGCGCTTCGGGTGTTAATATTTTTGGGCTGCCGTCTTTGATTTGCCATTGCGTCATGCGGCTTGGCAATGTGACGCCGCTACGCTCGGCAATCCAGCCGAATTCGCCGTAATGAGGCTCGGGCGCCGTTGTCGGGGATAGAAGGATGACTTTGTCCTGCTCTTCCATCGTTTGATAATATTGCGTCAGGATAAGGTCATCAATGCGCCCGCCTTTAAGCGCGATAGAGCCTGAAAGTTCGGGTGTTTGAATGCGCAGGCGTTCGCCTGTTTGTGCAATCGCTTCGGCGCGGGTCAAAGGGCGCTGCGTAGCTTGTTCTGTTTGGGGTGTGATGCTGGTGGCTTGTTGTGTCGCTGCCTTTTGCGCTTGCTCTTCCTTCATTGTGTCAATGTAGGGCTGTTTGATGAAGACATCGTAGAGTGCAAATAGAGCGAACACAGTAATCATAAAGATGATTAGGTTGCGGCGGTCTTCGCTGTGATATTTATGATTTTGCGGGTTTTGAAAGTTTTTCATTTTCCTTTTCTTCCTTCTTATCCAGATCACTATCTCTGTTTGTGGCGAGCCACTCAAATTTATGCGGTACGGGGTCTTCCCAGTCCTGATCGTTCCAAGGATGACAGCGCCCGATCCGTTTGGCCGTCAGCCATAATCCTTTTACAATCCCGTATTTCTCCACGGCTTGTGCGCTATAGGTCGAGCAGGTTGGATGAAACCTGCAGCAAGGCCCTCCCGGCACAGCCGAGAATAACCACCGAAGAGCGAACAACCCCTTCTGATAGCCCCATATGAGCCCTTTGTAAATAGCGCTGAAAACCATGAGCCGGATATTGCCCGAGAGCGTCCATGATTTCAAGTTGATTCCTATTTGTTATATGAAGGGGAGGCGATATCCAAAACGCTTTTTGAAATCGGCTCAATATCTTGAAGTAGTTTTTGATCTACCGCTTTGCCGGAAGGGCCGTCATAGATTTTCGTGGCTTTCCAGTTTTGTGGTTCACCCGCAACTTCGATGACATCGCAATTATCGGGGTTGTTTATTTTTTCTTTGATCTGGTTAAAGGGCACATGAAACCAGGCTGCAAGAAAAGCTGTAATAACACGTCCATGAGCGACAAGCACAATAGTGTCGTGTCCTTCATTGATATCACGTTGTAAAGAGCCGTCGATAAAGCCTTTTACGTGTGTGATTTTATCAAGATAAGATTCCCCGTAAAGCGCTTTGGCGGTAAGGCGGTCATTTTTAAATACAGCTTCGGAGGCCTTGAGAAGGAAGTTTGCTATCGCGGTCTCTGCTTTTGAGAGGGGAGCGTGGTTTAAAAAATTTATCGCGCCAAAGAAGTGCTCTGCCAATCTTGAGTCAGTGTAAATTTGGGGCTTGCCTTTAAACAAGACGTTTTCTGTCCCGTAATTAAATGACTTCAAGGCATGGCCAAGTGTTTGTTGTGGCCTTTTGTAGCCGGACACATAAAAAAGGGGCCATTTTTTTTCATCAACAGCCTGTAAATGGCGTGCCAGAAAATGCCCCATCTGTGCTGCTTGCATGATGCCTTTGGGCGTTAGCTCGATATGCTGATCGCCTTTCTTCAGATAGGCTTGAGGATTGACATTGCCCTCGGACTCGCCGTGGCGGATCAGTAATATACGCAAAGGTTTTTTCATAACCTTATATGATTACGAAAGGCGGCCTTTGTCAAATAGTGATTATGTTTTTTGGCTACACGGCTTCAAGAATGATAGCCGTGCCTTGGCCGCCACCGATACACATGGTTGCCAGACCGTATTTCTTGCCTTCACGCTTGAGAAGGCTGGCCAGCTTGCCTGTGATCCGTGCGCCGCTTTCACCAAGCGGATGCCCAAGTGCAATGGCGCCGCCATCGATATTGACTTTGGCGGGGTCGATCTCAAGCTCTTTAAGAACAGATAGCGATTGCGCGGCGAAAGCTTCGTTAAGTTCGACTAGATCGATGTCTTTGATTGAAAGCCCTGCGCGTTCAAGCGCCTTTTTTGTGGCGGGTACGGGGCCGATCCCCATGATTTCTGCGGAACAGCCTGCCACGGCGACTGACTTGATGCGTGCCAGTTTTGGTAGTTTATGTTGGTCGGCGTATTTTTCTGTTGTGACCAGAACGGCTGAGGCGCCGTCAGTCAGCGGAGAAGACGTTCCGGCTGTTACTGTGCCTTTTTCATCAAAGGCAGGGTTCAGCCCTGAAAGGGCTTCTTTCGAGCTATCTGCGCGAATCGTTCCGTCTTCGGCTACATCGCCGATGGCAACGATTTCGTCCTTAAATTTGCCTGATTTCGCAGCGTCTGCGGCTTTGTGATGAGAGCTGACGGCAAATTCCTCTTGTGCATCGCGTGAGATGTCGTATTTCTGTGCAAGATTTTCGGCTGTAAGTCCCATGGACATATAGGCCTGTGGATAGATGTCTTTCATCTTTGGATTGGGCATCGGGTTAAAGCCGCCCATAGGGATGCGTGTCATGCTTTCTACGCCGGCACATATGAATACTTCGCCAGCGCCCATTTGCGCATAACCTGCGGCCATTTGGATGGCTGTCATGGATGAACCGCAAAAACGGTTAATTGTGGCGCCGCCCATAGTTTCAGGCAGGCCTGCGAGCTGAGCTACGATTTTAGCAAGGTTAAAGCCCTGTTCAGCCTCTGGAAAAGCGCAACCCATCAATACATCTTCGACGGCGCTGGTGTCGACTTTGGTTTCGTCCAATAGGGCTTTAATGACTGCTGCTGCCATATCATCAGGGCGAACAGAGGCCAGAGCGCCTTTATTGGCGAATGTGTGGGGTGAGCGTTTATATCCGCAAATAACGACACTTTCCTGCATAGATGGCTCCTTTTTATGATTCTTACGTTTTATTTTACAGCCTTATGGCGTTTTCGTCTATGTATCTTTTAGGAATTGACACCTTGTCACAGTCGCGATATCCAAACAAAAGAACAATAACATTTATGAGGAGATCTTATTGTGCCAGCTGTGAATAAAGGGTTAAAGCGTATTTGCCCGAGTTGCTCGACCGTATTTTATGATTTCAACAAAAGCCCGATCGTTTGTCCGAACTGCAAGACAGACTATACGCAAGCTCTGAGCGCGCGTCCGAAAAAAGGCAAAGGCAAGGCTGCGAATAAAGCCGAGAAGCCAACTAAAGAATCAGATGAGACAACAAACGATCTCGATGATGATGACGATACAGTCTCTATGGATGATTTAGAGGATGAGGAAAATAAGGGTCGCAATAGTTCCGATTATGACGGTGACGACGATGATGACGACGACCTTGATGGTGATCTTGATCTGGATGAGCTCGACGACCTTGATGATAATGACGATCTTGATGATGACGGCGATGATGAGGATTATCGCAAGATCGAGATGGAGCGTGACTAGCTTGTGTACTTACTTTCTCTGAAATTGTTTTCAGATGCACAGGAGGTTATGACTGCGCTTGATGCCATAGAGGAGCTAGGGTTGGTATATACTCTCACTCCCATCAAGGCATCGGGCGAAGACGGCGAACAAGGTGGCAGACCCTATCTGCAATGTGATTTCTTCTTTGAGCACGCACCCGAGGCATCTGTCATTGACCATATAGCTGATGCGCTACAGCGGCCGGCCAAGCATTTGGTGCCCAAAAGTATCGCGCCGCAAGACTGG
>CAXGMH010000023.1:0-27434 GCA_964010795.1 uncultured Alphaproteobacteria bacterium | reverse complement strand
CGTGTTCTGTGCTTCGTCGAGTACAACAGCGGCATGAGAGAGCGTGCGACCGCGCATAAATGCCAGCGGAGCAATCTCGATCTCGCCGCGGGCGCGAGCCTTTTCGATTTTCTCACCATCCATCATGTCAAAAAGAGAATCATAGATCGGACGAAGATAAGGCGCGATTTTCTCTTCCATGTCACCGGGAAGGTAGCCCAGTCTTTCTCCGGCTTCAACTGCAGGACGAGCAAAGATCATACGTTCGACTTCGCCGCGCAAATACATATCAACCGCCAGTGCCACGGCAAGATATGTCTTGCCTGTTCCCGCAGGGCCAACGGCAAAGGTAATATTATTCTGCTTTACAGAAGTTATCATCTCGGCCTGTTTGGGAGAGCGAGGGGCGATGTTGCGCTTGCGTGTTTCTATGGTCAGATCAGGGTCATTCATTTTATTTTGCTTATCCGAAGTTTTTCCAAAACGCAAGACGGCCTGAATGTCTGCCTTTTCCATAGCAGGATTGCGACGAGCTAAATCCTCCAAAGCATGAAGCAAATCTTTGACATCATCTTCAGATTTTTCGCCACAGTCGATTTTTAGAACATTTCCATTGGCCGAGATATCAATGCTCAATGCCTCCTCAATAAGGTGCAAATAGGCGTTTTGAGGGCCATAAACAGCTTGCGCTAATTTATTGTCCTCAAATTCAAAGATCAGCTTTTGCGTGCTTTGTTCGGCCAAGAAAACCTGTCAGCGTTAGGGTTGTTAACCGCCCGGGCCACCTTTTGGTGTTACCGGACCAGAAGATATCCTTGCCGTAGACTGCTTTGCTTGTCCAGTGTTTTCTTGTGCGGCTGTCGCTTGTTTCTTCTCATAAGCATTTGTCATGCCAGCGACAAGCTCATCCAGTGTGACCCCCATATTTTTTGCTAAAGCAGCAAGTGCAACTACTGGGTTCGCTTTTCCTTCTTTATCGCGTGAATCGCCGTATGGATCATCAAGACAACCATCTTCCTGAAGCGCCCGGACAAGTTTGTGACGCATAACATCTTGTGCCTCCATCTCCGTTACATAGAGACCCTTATCACGAAATTTTTGAGTGTTAAGCCTCTCTCTGAAAATTGCCCATTCATCTTTGCGAGTTGGCTTATCGCATTGCCCGTCATGGCCGCCAAAGAAGAATTTTGAGCCGCCTTTTCCAAGGCGTGTAGCGATTGTTTTCAACTCGATCCAGCTCCAGTTTTGTGCCTCGTCAAATACTCCAACAACGCCATCGGCGTCATAGCCACGTAATACATTGGATGGCATGACTACGAGTTGACCTTGCTCTACTAAAGCTTCGCGAAATTTTTTACCTTTGGCTTTATTGCCATGACCAAAGATTTCATCAAATTTTTGTAGGATTTGCTGAACATATGGATACATTTTCTCATAGTCTGTGCCTGGTAGAAAACCGATAGAAGAGCCGACATCGACGGCGGGTGCGGAGACAATGATTTGTTGAATGTTATTTTGTCTGGCAAACATCTCGGCAGCACGGTAACACATCCAAAATGTTTTCCCCGAGCCTGCGGGGCCATCTATCAAGACCATATCTCCCAAGGCAGATAGGTTCAAAAACTTTCTGTGCCCTTCGGTCGGAATCATAACCTGCTTATCCGGATCTGGGTGTTCACGTAAATGCAGCGTTCCGTCTTTGTTGATTGGAGGAAGTGAAAGTGTATGTTCTGTGACAATTGCCTTTCCGTCTGCATCTTTGCCATCAACGAGCTTGATGCGTTTTGATTTAAACCCCTCAGGCAGAGGCTGTGCTTGCCCTGTTAATTCCCTCAATACGACTTCTTTTGCCAAGGATTCTTTTGCAGCATCTGCATTACTGGCAGTCTTAAAATCCAGCCCTATAATCTTGGGGTGGACAGTTGGGGAATCGCTATCATAGTTTTCCTCGACTGAACGGATTATTTGCTCGATTTCATTCTCATTGAGGGAGATAGACTTTCCGGTTCTTTGATAGTGATCTATTTGCGCAGAACTAATTGTCATTAAAACGCTTGCAATAATATCGCGCAGGCGTGGGTTGGATTGTCCATTAACCATGGGTAAGGTCGCAACAAATGCTTTTTCCGCGGGGTTCTTGTCGTCGATTGTGACTTTGACATTATCACCAAAATGGTCTGTGAACGCCTCTAATAGTCGACGGCTTCGTGTATCTGTAAAAAGCGTGTCTATTGTTTTTTGCAGTTTAAATGTACCGATACGTTCAAAGCGTTCTTGGTAAGAGTTTGGCGATACGACTTGGTCTTTGTGGACGAAAAGAGTTGCGCCTCTTAATTGATGAGCAAAGGGCTTGGCTTCCTGACGGACGTAATTTATGAAAGCGTCGCGGTCAAACTCTCCATTTTTATTTTTGAATTTGTTGTAGAAGTTTACGTGTCCGGCACCATGTGCGCCGGCCAGTTTGCCTAATGTGCGCGTCAACATTTGGATTTCAGCTGAGGGGTAGGACCCATCATTGCCCATCGTAACACGGATTTTTAGGCCTTTGATTGTGCTCTCATCAACAATTAAAGCTGTCTTTAAGCTGCTTTCGAGTTCATCGAATGTGGCTGAAACGACATCGTTGAATAGAATATGGTTAATCTCATATCCGGTACTGTTCCCGTTTTCATCCTTTCCTTCGCTGCGGAAAAACTCATTGAGAAATGCGGCTGTGTATTTGTTGTCAAAGTGAGTGATTTCGATTTCTTTGTCTTGGAGCTCTAAGGGGGTGTTAAAGGCATCAAGGGTTTTTTCTCTTTCCTTTGCTATTTCTCTTGCGCGAGTAGCGGCATCCTGTCGTGCTTTTTGTTCACGTTTTTCACGGAGCTCTTTATGTAGACGGTCAAGCTTGCCCTTGATATGGCCATCGATTTCATTTGTGATGACTTTGGGGTCTGTTGTTTTCCCGCGCAAAACACGGGTTATCAAGTCATTGATGATTCTTGGCTCTATTTTCTCGGCTTCTGAGAAGTCTGCTTCAGGAAAGTCTGCACTGATTTCGGCGCGTCGTTTGTAGTTTTGCGTGCCTTTTCTGAAATCATACAACAGATTGCCATCTTTGCTGAGCGCTTCAGGGGCAGCAGTTATGGTCCATATTGATCCTGCAAGCGATTGTTTGTAGAGGTTTACCGTCTCGTTCACTTCTTTGAGTGTTTTGTTTTTTCCTTTGCCAACCAGTTTTTTGGTTTTTCTTTTCTCTTGACCAGCAAATTTGGGCTCGCCGATTTTTTGATCTGGTTTTGGTATTGCTTGAGTCTCGGTAATCGTCAGGCCGATAATACGTTTTTCAATCTCATCGCGTTTTGTGTTTGAAATAGTTACAGGTTTTTCTGTCTCAACAGGCTTTTTGATGGGCTGATCTGCAAATCCATTAAATATGATTTCACCGACATAGATATTTGTTGTCTCTTGGCGAATCTCAGGTTTTGGCATTCCTGCTTGAGCTGTTGCTCGAGTTTTGGCTATTTTTCTTTCTTTTGCAGAGCGTGGGTATTTTGGTGTGCTGGCCATGGTGTTCCCTGTTTTATGGTATTTGGTTATGACTAAATACCTTGTAGGAAACAAAGGGGTTTACTGTCAAATGATATTTTACGAATAACAGGAAAATTTGTTGAGTTAAGCGCTTTGCTTTGATGTGGTCTCGCCTGTGACAATTGTGCCTTGAAGCGCGTTCGGGCCGCCGTTATCAACACGTACGGGGATAATCTGGCCAATCAGACGTTCTGAACCTTGTACATAGACTGATTGATTGTATTCGGAGCGTCCGTGTATCTGGCCTTCTTTTTTGCCTTTGCGCTCAAAAAGCACAGGAAGTGTGAGGCCGAGTGATTTTTTGTTGAAGCTGTGCTGCTTTTCATTAATAAGGGCTTGTAGGCGCTGTAGACGTTCATCCTTAATGTGTTCAGCAACCATAGAGCCCATATTAGCGCCGGGCGTGCCTGGGCGAGGGGAATATTTGAAAGAATAGCACGATGTATAAGACACGTAGTCGACCATATCCATTGTGTCCTTGAAGTCTTGTTCACTCTCGCCGGGAAAGCCGACAATAATATCCGAACCAAAACCGATATCAGGGCGAAGCTCTTTGAGTTTGTCGATGATGCGTTTGTAATCATCGGCAGTATGTTTGCGGTTCATAAGTTTCAAGATACGGTCAGAGCCACTCTGGATCGGCAAGTGCAGCCACGGCATGAGTACATCCAGATCACGGTGTGCTGCATAAAGGCTGCCATGCATATCACGTGGGTGAGATGTCGTGTAGCGGATACGCTCGATCGGTAGTTCCGCCAGAGCAAATAACAGACGACCAAGATCCCATTCTTTGTTGTCCGGTCCATCGCCGTGGAAGGCGTTTACATTCTGGCCTAAGACATTGATTTCTTTTGCTCCGCAATCAATTAGGCGCTTTGCTTCATCCAGAATCTGAGAAACACTGCGTGAATATTCCGAGCCGCGAGTATAGGGGACGACACAAAATGTACAGAATTTGTCACACCCTTCTTGAATGGACAGGAAAGCACTTGGGCCGACATTGTCCTGTTCTTCGGGAAGGAAGTCGAATTTGTTTTCCATCGGGAAGTCCGTGTTGATAACGCGGTTCTGGCCAAAAGCGCCTGTTGCTTCGGCTACCATTTGCGGCAGGGCATGATAGGTTTGCGGACCAAAGACCATGTCAACATAAGGTGCTCGTTCGGCAATCAGGTCGCCTTCTGCCTGCGCGACGCAGCCGGCTACGGCGAGTAACATTTTCTCGCCTTGTTGAGCTTTTTTATCTTTGAATTGTTTTAAACGTCCCAGATCAGAAAAGACTTTCTCTGTTGCCTTTTCGCGAATGTGACAGGTGTTGAGGATAATCATATCCGCATCATCCGGACTATCCGTTGTGGCGTAACCCAGCGGTCGCAGGATATCCGCCATGCGGTTGCTGTCATAAACATTCATCTGGCAACCCCAAGTCTTTATAAAAAGTTTCTTGGAGGCTACTGTTTCTTCTGATTTTGTTTGGGCTTGTGTTTGCATGGCGAATGTTTAAGCATACACGAGCCTGGCAATGCAAGTAAAACCGTAGGTAGGATAAGATTATGAAGAAAAAAATTCTGGCCATGTACAAACTCAATTACGAAGAGCAGATGGCGCGTCTTGATGAGAGATTTGAAATTGTCTCTGTGAAGAATGCTGAAGAAGCCCAATCTGTGATTGATGAGAATAGAGATCATATCGTGGCTATCCTTGGTGTGATCGGGCGCAAAATCTCGGGCAATCTAATCAAGGCGTTGCCGAATTTAGAGATCATTGCGTCCTTTGGTGTCGGCACGGATCATATTGACCTTGAAACAGCAAAAGAGCGCGAGATTATTGTCACTAATACACCTGATGTTGTTACGCGAGACACGGCGGACACAGCGATGGCTTTGTTGCTGTCAACGTCTCGCCGCATAGTTGAGGCAGATTTATATGTGCGGCTGGGTAAATGGTTGCAGGGCTCTATGCCGCTCGGAAACGCTCTTTGGGGTAAGACACTTGGTGTTTTAGGTTTGGGCAATATTGGTAAGGAAATAGCAAAGCGTGCGAGCGCCTTTGATATGAAGATTGCATATACTGCACGTTCGGAAAAGCCGGATCAGCCTTATACCTACTATAAGGATGCTGTTTCTCTTGCGCGTGCTTGTGATTATCTGGTTGTTGCAACACCTGGCGGGGATGAGACGAAACATCTTGTTGGTAGGGATGTTTTAGAGGCCTTAGGCCCTGAGGGTACACTTATCAACATTGCCCGCGGCTCTGTCGTTGATGAAGCGGCGCTGATTGAAGCGCTTGAGCTTGGGAAAATTAAAAGAGCAGGGCTTGACGTTTATGCCGATGAGCCTCATGTTCCCGAACAGCTTATTCAGATGGATCAGGTCGTGCTTCTTCCCCATATCGGGACTGCTACTTATGAAACCCGCCATGCGCAAGGAGAAATGGTTTTGGCCAATCTGGAAGCTTACTTCAGTGGTAAACCTTTAATCAGCAGAGTGGTGTAATGCAGCGTCTTCTTCTTTCTTTTCTTTTCATCTTTTGTACTGGCGTTTCTCAGGCTCAGTGTTATTCGCCGTCTCAGGCGCGAGCCGAGCAATTGTTACGCGTGCACAGTGAGCTTATGGTGATTGGGCTTAATTGTACGAATAACAGATTATCAAACGGCATGAGCGCTTATGAAGGGTATAAGGATTTCACAAACCGCCATGCCGGATTAATAGGGTATCATGAGGATGTGCTTCAGGGGTATTTTGCCTCGACAGGTATGTCCAAGCCTGATCGTGCCGTGCATGATCTCAGGACTGCAATGGCAAATGATGTCTCCAAAGATGCGTCACGAAGGCCAGATGGCTTTTGCCGTGCTTACCTGCCGCGCATTCAGTTTGCTCGTTCACTCGACGGTAGACAGTTCGAGCAATGGGCGACACGTTATCCGATTAGCCGCCCTGTTTGCCGTTAATTCTGGCTTTGCAGCTGCTGGCAGGCTTTTGTGAATAAGATTGCCCGCTTTCCTTGTTTTATTGCTTTACAGTGGTATGGTTTAACCTAATTAAACAAAATTACGGGAAAGAATATGACTGTAGATGATGCAATAAATCAATTTGTCGCACCAGTATCGAATGTTATTTTTAACTTTGTTTTCACACCAGTGTCATTGCCTGCCGGCCAAGAGGCGCCGGTCATTTTGTTATGGCTGATCGCTGCCGGTGTTTTCTTTACCCTTTTTATGGGGTTTCCAAATTTACGCCATATCGGCAAGGCTTTTGATGCGCTCAGAGGCAAGCACGACCACTTGGAAGATAAGAATCCCGCAGGCCAGATCACGCGTTTCCAGGCGTTGGCAACAACTTTGTCGGGAACAGTCGGTCTCGGAAATATTGCGGGTGTGGCTGTGGCTATTTCAATTGGCGGGCCGGGGGCTATGGTCTGGATGATTATCACAGGCCTTCTCGGAATGTCGACGAAGTTTATGGAGTCGACAATGGCTGTTAAATATCGTCGAGAATTTGAAGATGGTCATGTCTCGGGCGGGCCGATGTATTATATTCGTGACTCTTTCCTTAAGCGTGGCTGGGACAAAATAGGTCTTGTCTTGGCAAGCTTTTTTGCCTTTTGCTGTATATTCGCTGCTATAGGGGCAGGCAATTTGTTTCAAGCCAATCAGTTTGCCTCACAACTTATAGTTGTAACCGGGGGCGAGGATAGTTTCTTTGCCGATAAGGGCTGGATCGTCGGACTTTTCCTCGCCGCAATTGTCGGTGTCGTTATCATCGGGGGTATTGAATCAATAGCTAAAGTAGCGAGTAAAATCGTCCCGATCATGGGCGGCCTTTATTTGCTTTGCGGATTGATTATAGTTGCGAAGAATTTTGCCAATATTCCTGAGGCTTTTGAAATTGTCGTAAGTAGTGCGTTTACGGCAAAGGCCGGCCTTGGCGGCTTGATCGGAGCAATGATCCAAGGTGTGCAGCGTGGCGCATTTTCCAATGAAGCAGGTTTCGGGACGGGGGCTATGCCTCATGCCTGTGTGAAAACCAGCGAACCAATCAGCCAAGGTCTGGTCGCAATGATTGGCCCTTTTGTCGATACAGTCATTATTTGTACGGTTACAGCACTCGTGATTGTCGTGTCTGGTGTATATCAGACAAGCCCTGATATCACAGGTGTGCAATTGACCTCTCAGGCATTTGCCGAGACGTTAAGTTGGTTCCCGTATCTTTTGGCGATGGCTGTTGGATTGTTTGCATTCTCTACGATGATTTCGTGGTCATATTACGGTCTTAAGGCTGTGACCTTTTTCTTTAACGAGAGCAAATATGCAGAGCTGACTTACAAAATCTTTTACAGCTTTTGCGCAGTGATCGGGGCGACGGCCTCGCTTGAGGCAGTAATCCAGTTTGCAGATGCTATGCTGTTTGCCATGACAGTACCGAACATTATCTGTCTTTATGTTTTGTCGCGTGAGATTAAGGGGGATTTGAAATCCTATCTGGCGCGGATTAAAGAGGCTTAAATATATAAAAATACCCGCTGATTCGCAAAAGCGAATCATAGGCTGTGGATAAATAAAATCACGGATTGCATTTCAACCCTTTCCGTGATTTTCTCCAACTTATACACAAGTTTCATTTCTACAGCTAAAGGGGGCTTTCGTGAGCGCGAAACAGGAAGAATCCGTCTCTAACAAAGAACAACACGGCGATAACAAGCAACAAGAGCAGACCTCTTTTAAAGCGGTTTTGAAAAATCAGGAAAACCGCCAGAGCTTGAAAATTTTTTCTGCAACAAGCGAAGATAGCCAAGACAGTCAAGATAAACATGAGAGCTTGAAGGCTGTATCATCGTTTAATCCGTCACAAGCGCCTCGTGCGTCCAAGATGAAAAAGCATGAAGATTGGGCTGATGAAGATCTTGGTGAAAGTGCGCATGACGAAATAGATCCTATTTTAGAGCTAAGCCCTGTAAATACAGCGCCAAGTGCCAAAGAGCCTTGGGGGTTGAGATTGCTTAAATGGGGCGCGAGCCTTTTGACAGCGCTCTGGTTGGGTGCAAGTGCGTCTTATTTGTTCCTCGATCTTGGTGTCGAGCAAATCGTTTCTATGAGCTTGCCACAGCTTGGCGGCATGGCTGGTGCTTTGTTGGCTCCGATAGTATTGCTGTGGGTTTTGGTATCAAGTTTTGCGCGGCGGATGGATGTCGGCTTTTATGCGCAAAGCCTGAAATCAGAATTACATTCAATTCTGTTCCCAACCGAAGAGCGTTCAGCACGTGTGCACAAGGATATTGAACAATTGGTTGAACAGTCGGCTGAATTGGCCGCATCGTCCAAGGCTGTTTTAAAATCTATTCACCGTGCGCGCCAAGGTTTGCGTGTCGAGATGCGTGACTTTGCAACATTGGCGAAGAAGGGCGAACACCACATGGTTAAGCTATCTGACCAATTGACCAAGAAATCGGCGCAAGTCCTCGGCCTTGTTGAAGAGATGGAACAGCGCATGAATGCGATTGACGACCACTCTAATCGTGGTATTGAGAGCTGGGATAAGGCGAGCAAGACTATTTTGGAGCGTGCGGACACAGTGCGCGTATCCATGACAGAAGGCACCCAAAGCATTCTTGATGCAGCGTCAGAGGCGACGAATAAGGCAACTGTGATACAGGGCGGCTTTGATGCATCGGCCAAGGGTATTCTGGATAGTGTTGACCGTGTTTCCGAGACACTGGACAGCATCTCTGGGCGTTTTGACGAGCACGTTGATCGCTTGATGGCATCTGCTGATAAGGTTTCCGAGCAATCTGTGAATTTTGCTCATGGTCTGGAAGAGCAGTTGGATGAAGTGGATGCTGTGACAAACCGAGCGGCGGAAGTCTTGGCGAAGTCAAAAGAAATGCTGACGCATCAACGCGCAGGGTTTGACAAGGCTGCACAGTCTATCGGTGAGCAGACAGAAACTACAACACGTTTGATTAATGACAAGGTTTCCGAGCTTTACATGGTATCCGAGCACATCACAACCGAGTTTGACGGCTTTGAAGATCGAGTGCTTGAAATCTCAAATACTCTAAGTGGTTCTGTTGAAGGCTTGAATGGTTACTTGAAGAAAATTGAGATGACAGGAAACGAGGCTTTCGGAAAATTGTCCGAGGCTGTCGGGACGGCGCTTTCTACATCAGAGAGCATGAGCGCGTCTGTTCGTCGTTCTGTTGATAGCATCAAGCAGGCAACCAAAGAAGCAGAGGATCGTACTACACGCCTGATACAGGTTAGCGGTAATGAGATCAAAAAGATCGAAGCGCAAGAGCAGAGCTTCCTTGGCCAGATCAAGAAGTTTTCCGAGGCTGTTGATGGCAATATCAGCCAACTAGAAGAGGCGCAAAGAGCATCTTCTGCAAAAGTTATAGAATTGCAGGCCAGCACCGATGAAACACGCAAACGCTTTGATACTCTGGTAACGGCGCTTCAAAACACGCTCGACGGAGTTAATGATAACGTGTCCGAGCCATTACAGCGTATTGAAACAACATTACAAGATGTTGAGATGGCGCAGGATAATTTGCGTGAGAGTATGGAAAAACGTGTTCAAGATCTTTCTGACACGTCGCAAAAATCAGTCGACACAGCTAAGCGTATCCGCGATATGCTTAAAGGTCAGGCACAAGATATTGCATCAATCTCGGGTGAGATTTCCGGTCACGCACAAAGCATAGAGGAGAGCCTGCTGAGCCAGAAACAAAGCTTTGTGGATACGGTTGAGGCGCATATCGTTCTGATGGATAAGGCAAGCTTGTCTTTGACGGAGGGCCAGAGCAAACTGTCCGGCGTTTCCGAAAAGGCACAAAGCGACCTTTTATCTGTGAGCGGTAAGTTAACAACCGGTTATCAGTCATTGAGAGCGCAGCAGGAGGAGTCCTCTGCTCAGCTTGAAAAGCTTGTCGATCATATTGATGATAAAACGGCTGAAGTTTCACGCCTGCGTCACAGAGCGGTTCAAGATTTAACGTCGCTTCAGGTTTCTTTGTCAGAGACCGTAGAGGCTAGCGAACCTTTGTACCAACAAGTCGTCGATCAGACGCAAGAGGCGCATACAAGTCTTGTCGAACTTTCTGATAAGGTGGACGAAACTTTTGGCGCGACGATGGAGCGATTGCGCAAGACAGGAGCGGCATTTGAAGCTCAGACTGAAACGCTTTCAAGTAAAGCTGACGAGGTTCATGGACGTCTTGTTAATATCAACGGTGACCTTGGCCGTTCACAGCAGGCAATCGAGCAGGCTGTGGAAGGGGCAGAGCGCCTGACATCAGATATGCTTCAGGACTTCCAGGATCGCGCGGCGGATATTCATCTTGTGGCCGACCAAGCGAACCTTAAGATTGATTCCGTTCAAAAGTCATTGCAAGAGCAGTTGAATACATTGTCTGATTATGTCGGGCAGGCGATGGCTCGTATGGCAACGGCCGAGGGCGGTTTTGTTAAGGCCTCGGATAAGCTCTCTGTACATATCTCAAAGGCCGAGGATAACTATACTCGCCTGCGTGAGACGGTTGCAGAGGAGGCTGAAACTCTTACCGTCTTGTCTGAAGATGCCGTTAGGAAGACTGGCGAGGTTGTTAAATCTGTTCGTGATGAGAGCAGGAACCTTCTTGGCAGCTCTGAAAAAACACTATCTGCACTCAAGCAAATCGGAGATTCTATCTCTGTCCGTACAATGGAGCTGGAAGAACAAATCCGTGTCTCTTTGAGTACGAGCAAGTCTTTTGCGCAAGAGCTGCGCGAGCAATCTGCGGAAGTTGCGAATTGCGCACATGAATCTGTCGATAGGATTTCTGTGGCAATTTCTGATCTTAAGCGACAGGCGGATGATGTTGGCTATGTCAGCAAGACGCTCAATAGCGATATTGGCGCAGCCGGGCAGGAGTTGAAATCCCACGCCAGAGACTTGAAGGGTGTATCTGAAACGGCTGTTATGATCTCGTCAGAGGCGAGCGCAAGCTTTGCTGAGCATACGCAGGCCTTGCGCAAAGCATCTCAGGATGCGGCCGAGACGGTTAAACAAATCAATGAGCAATCCTTGCGTGCTCAGCGAGACGCCTTCTTGTCGAGCTCGAAATTTGTAATCGAGAGCCTGTACTCACTCTCTATTGATTTGGTACGCCATATCAGCGGAGATGAAGTGCAGGAGAAAGATCGTCTCTCATATGAGCGCGGCGACTTGACCGTATTTACTAAGCGCTTGTTGGCTATCGGTGATAAATTCCCTGAGGCCGCAGTCCGCGAGAAATTCGGCAATGACAGCGAGTTTAGAACTTATGTTCAGCGCTATATCCGACAGTTTGAGGAGATTTACGATCAGGCCCGCGATCACGATCACGGTTCTATCCTGACGGCAACAATCGGAGCGAGTGATATCGGTAAGGTCTATGGCTTGTTGTGTAAGGCTACAGGCCGCACACCGCGCGGTATTGTCCGTTCTTCGAATGCTTCGAAATCGGCTGCCTAGGGGTATAATCTTCGGATTTAGATTTCTTTAAGGAAATTCGTTTTATTCTATCTATTGCTATGAGCGCGCGAAGCGCTCATACTTTGTTGCGGTAAATTGATAAAAGAGAAGAATATGTCTAAGACAAAGTTTTGTCAGGGAATTTCCGATATTTCAGATAGTTACACTGGCTTTATCCTCGATCAGTGGGGCGTCCTCCATGATGGTCGACAGGTGCTTCCTGGCGTTCTCGGTGTGCTGGAAGAGCTGCGCCAACGAAATAAAGAAGTGATTATCTTGTCTAATTCCGGCAAGCGTGCCGAAGAAAGCGCGCAACGTATGGAAAAGCTGGGCATCGGGCGTGATTTATACGATCATATTGTCACAGGTGGTGAGTTCACCGCACAGGGGTTGAAGGACCGCAGTACTGGTATATTCGACGGGCTAGGCGATAAAGTTTACCTTATTAGCCGTGGCGGTGATACATCGATCATTAATGGTCTGGGCCTGAAGCAGGTTGATTCTATTGATAAGGCAGATTTCCTCCTGATCTCGGGGTCAAATGCACCTAGGATCGAGCTGGATTCTTATAATCAGTTATTGCGTGAGGCGGCGCGGTTGCGACTGAAGGCTATCTGTGCAAACCCTGATATGCTTATGTTGCTTGAGGGCAAAACCTATTACGGAGCGGGGCAGATCGCCAAGAAATTCGCTTCGTTTGGCGGCGTTGTACACTATATCGGCAAGCCATATCAGCCTATTATGAAGCATTGTCTCAGCCTGTTCCAAAACGCACTTCCAGCGAGTGTCGTGATGATTGGTGATTCCATGCCCCATGATGTTATGGCTGGTGCTTTGGCCGGTGTTGATAGCGCACTTATTGCCAATGGTGTCCACGCGAAAAGTTTTGAGAATGCGTATGACAATCCGGGTGAGAAAGATAAAGTGCTGACAGCGATGATTAATAATTATGGTTGCAAGCCAAACTTCTTGATGAATTCTTTTGAGTGGGGTGTGGCTTTGCCTGACCGCAAACACAAAAAACGCCGCAAGAAGATTTAATATTTCGCTGTGATTTCTCTATTTTTTCTCGTGACCTTTGCGGTGTAAGCCGTTATATAAAGGGTTATGACACTCGATAAAACATTTCAGCCACAAAAATACGAAGATAACATTTACCGCGATTGGGAAAATGCAGGTGCTTTCTCTGCTGATCCCACAGGCGGTAAAGAACCATTTACCATTATGATGCCGCCTCCTAATGTGACAGGTTCTTTGCACATTGGTCACGGTTTGACAATGACGCTTCAGGATATCTTGACGCGCTATCACCGGATGAAAGGTAAGGATGCATTATGGCAGCCGGGCACAGATCATGCCGGTATTGCCACGCAAATGGTTGTCGAGCGCCAATTGGATGCGGAGGGTGTAAATCGCCGTGATCTTGGGCGTGAAAAGTTTGTTGAGAAAGTATGGGATTGGAAGGCGCAGTCAGGCGGTCGTATTATCGAACAGCTACGTGCGCTTGGTGCTTCTGCTGATTGGTCACGTGAACGTTTCACAATGGATGACGGTCTCTCAAAGGCCGTTAAGAAAGCCTTTGTTAAACTTCATAAGGACGGCCTGATCTATAAGGATAAGCGTCTGGTTAACTGGGATCCCAAACTTTTGACGGCGATCTCAGATCTGGAAGTTGTCCATAAGGAAGTTAAAGGTAAGCTTTATCATTTCCGCTATCCTTATGAGGATGGATCGGGGTATCTGGTTATTGCTACGACGCGCCCTGAGACGATCTTGGCTGATGGGGCTGTTGCCGTTCATCCTGATGACGAGCGTTACAAGGATATGGTTGGAAAATTTGTTGTTGTTCCGATCGTTAACCGTATCATTCCGATCATCGCTGATGATTTCGTTGATCCTGAATTTGGATCAGGTGCGGTTAAGATTACAGCCGCACATGATTATAATGACTTTGAGTTTTACAAACGTCATGAAGATAGAAACATCGCACTCATTAATTTGTTTACACCTGATGCGAAAATGAACGAAAACTGTCCTGAGGAGTATCAGGGGCTAGACCGTTTTGAGGCACGTAAAAAGGTTGTCGCTGATTTTGATGAGATGGACTATCTTGAAGGTATTGAGGAAATTACACATCAGGTGCCTTATGGTGATCGCTCGGATGTGCCTGTTGAACCCTATCTTATGGATCAATGGTACGTCGATGCCAAGACTCTGGCGCAGCCAGCCATTGAGGCAGTGAATAAAGGGGAAACTGTCTTCACACCAAAACAGTGGGAAAATACTTTCTATCGCTGGATGGAAGATATCCAACCTTGGTGCATCTCGCGCCAATTATGGTGGGGGCACCGTATTCCTGCTTGGTATGGCGAAGACGGTCATGTATTCGTTGCCGAGAGCGAAGAAGAGGCATATGAGCAGGCGCGCTCTCATTATGGTAAAACGGATATATCTTTGTCACAAGACGAAGACGTACTCGATACATGGTTCTCGTCTGGGCTTTGGCCGTTCTCGACGCTCGGCTGGCCTGAAAGAACGGAAGCGCTTGAGAAATACTACCCCGGTGATGTCTTAATTACTGGCTTTGATATTATCTTTTTCTGGGTTGCCCGTATGATGATGTTCGGCCATTACTTTATGGGCGAAGCACCGTTTAAGACGGTTTATATGCACGCGCTTGTCCGTGATGCCAAGGGACAGAAAATGTCCAAATCAAAAGGCAATGTCATGGACCCGCTTGATATTGTCGAACGTTATGGTGCGGATGCAATGCGTTTCACTCTGGCGGCTATGGCCTCTCCGGGGCGTGATATCAAACTTTCTGAGAGCCGTATTGAGGGCTACCGTAATTTTGGTACCAAGCTTTGGAATGCTGCGCGCTATTGTGAGATGAAAAGTTGCACTCCACCGGAAAGCTTTGATGTGAATGCGATTGAATTACCGCTCAACCAGTGGATTATCGATCAATTGGCGCAAACGCAGAATAAACTTGATAAAGCTTTCGCCAATTACCGTTTTGATGAAATTGCTGAGATTTTATACCATTTTGTGTGGAATGTCTTTTGTGACTGGTATCTTGAATTTACAAAGCCGCTCTTGAATGAAGAGCGTTTGGGCTCTGCCGAGGCAAAAGAGACACAGGCTACAATTGGTTGGGTGCTGCAGCAAATTCTTGTGCTGCTTAATCCTGTGATGCCGTACATCACAGAGAGCTTGAATAAGGAGTTTCACGGAGCGGGACGTAGGCTGTTGATTACATCGGCATGGCCTGATTTACAGGTTGATTACGCCGCGGCACGCAATGAAGTTGAGACGCTTATGGCGCTGATAATGGAAATTCGTTCTACAAGAGCTGATATGAATGTACCTGCGGGACAAACTGTTCCTCTTCTTATGAAAACCGGCTCAGATGATATGCTTACATTGGTGCGCCGTTATGAAGAGGTTATCAAAATGATGGCTAAGGCATCTCCTATTGAGGCAGTGGATAGCGACTTTCCCAAAGGGGCTATTCAGATGGTTATCAAAGACAGCGAATTTGCAATGCCGATTGCTGATATTATTGACCTTGACCAAGAGCGTGACCGCTTGAAGAAACAAATTTCAAAGCTGGAGGCGGACCTTAAGAAAATCGAAGGTAAGCTGGGCAATGAAAAGTTTTTGGCAAACGCGCCCGAAGACGTTGTGGAAGAGCAAAAATCCAGACAAGACGAGATTAGCCGTACATTGAAGAAGTTCAGTGATGCGCTGTCCCAGATCGAAGCCGCATAAAAACTTTAGGAGATATAACATGAGCGAAGCAGTTTTTAATCCCAATAACTACGGCGGCTTCAAGCTTGGTTCTAATGAGCCTTTGTTCTGCATGATGGGTTTGAATGTCTTGGAAGACCTTGATTTGGCACTTAAGGTAGCCGATCACCTTAAGACTGTGTGCCTAAGGCTTGGCCTGCCTTTTGTCTTTAAGGCAAGTTTTGATAAGGCGAACCGCTCTTCGATCAAAAGCTATCGCGGCCCGGGACTGGAAGAGGGCTTGGAAATCTTTCATAAGTTAAAACAAGAACTTGATGTGCCTATTATTACGGACATCCATGAAGCTGAACAAGCGCGTGTGGTTGCAGAAGTTGCTGATATTGTTCAAATTCCTGCCTTTCTTGCGCGCCAGACTGATCTCGTTATCGCGATCGCAAAAGCATCGGTTGAATATGAGCGCCTCATTCATGTGAAAAAACCTCAATTCATGGCGCCACATGATACAAAGAACGTGCTTAGCAAAATTATGGAGGTCACAGAGCAAAACAACGTGATTTTCTGTGAGCGCGGTAGCTCATTCGGTTATAATAACCTTGTTGTTGATATGCTCGGAATTCAAACGATGCAAAAGCTTGGCTGTCCCGTCAGTATCGACGCTACTCATGCCGTGCAATTGCCGGGTGCAGACCCGCGCACAGGCGGTCAGTCTACTGGCGGCCGTCGTGAAGGGGTGCCGATCATTGCAAAGTCCGCTGTGGCGGCGGGTGCGGATGCGATGTTCCTTGAATTCCACCCTGATCCCGATTCTGCTAAATGCGATGGACCGAGCTGTCTGCCTTTGGATGGTGCAGAAAGCTTGTTGCGCACACTTAAGGCCGTGCGTGAAAGCATTTCACAATAGCGGTGAGGCCTTATGCCCTTTGACCGTAAATTAGGCGAGAGTGTAGGGCTTGCGATAGATTATCTTGTCGATGCAATCGGTGATGCATCCTGCACATTGCGCAGGGCTATTATCATGCTTGATATAGACGCTAACCCTGAAACCACTCAATCAGCTATCATTGAAAGGCTCGGCTATGAAAAATCAATGGTCAGCCGTAATATTGAATGGCTTGCCGATCATGGCGTTATCGTTCGTTTCCCATGCGCACAAGACGCCAGAGAGACAAGGCTTCAATTGGTCGCTTTTGCGCGTACATCCATAAATCATGCGCTTAGAACTATTAAAAAAGATCACAGCCATATGATTGCTCTTTTAAAATCGCTGCACGAATCTTTCTCGGTTCACAAACCCTCGCTAAGGGATATTAAGATTTTGTGCGTAGTGACGACATATGGTAAAATGTCTAGACAGCAAATTAGAGAGCAGCTATATAATGGGAGCTTAGCAACCTATAATAGGGCTATTGCTAATTTAATAGAAGAAGGTTTAATACAGGAAAACGATGGCTAAACCGACAATTTTGACAGCAACTGGACAAGGAAATGCCGCAATTGAAAAAGCGATGGCTGCTGCACGTCTCGGACCTGTATCTTACGCACCAAAACCTTCGCGACGCTAACACATCTTGACATCACAGACTTTAGACGGGATTATCTTTGATACGAAAATAAAGCGATCAAAGGAGCCGTTATGCGCGTCACGCAAAAAGTCCGCAAAATTTTAAAAAATTATGAATCCGAAACACCCGGCGTTAAAGCCAATTTGGCGCGCATTCTTTCAACAGGAAAGCTGGCTGGCACGGGCAAGATGGTTATCCTGCCTGTCGATCAGGGATTTGAGCACGGGCCGGCACGCAGCTTTGCGGTTAATCCTGATGCGTATGATCCGCTCTATCATTATCAGCTCGCCGTTGAATCAGGCTGTAGCGCTTATGCTGCACCTTACGGTGCGCTTTCCGCCGGAGCTGACAGCTATGCCGGAGCGATCCCGACAATTCTTAAAATGAACAGTGCGAATAGCTTGTCGGCCAACACGGGCGACTATAATCAGGCAATTACAGCGGAGGTGCGTGACGCACTTCAATTGGGTTGTTCGGCAATTGGTTTTACGATTTATCCGGGCTCGGATAATATGTATGAGATGATGGAAGAGATTCGCGAGCTTTCCCGTGAAGCGGCTGAATATGGTATCGCTACTGTCCTTTGGGCTTATGCCCGTGGTGAAGGTGTGCCCAAGGAAGGCGAGACGGCGCAAGATATTATCGCATATGCGGCGCATATGTCCTGTTTGCTTGGTGCGCATATCGTAAAGGTTAAATTGCCTTCTGCGGATCTGTCATTGCCGGCTGCAAAGAAGGTTTATGAGGAGTATAAAATTCCAATGAAGACGCAGACCGAGCGTGTTGCTGATGTGGTTAAGTCTTGCTTTAACGGCCGCCGTCTTGTGGTTTTCTCTGGCGGGTCGAAAAAGGATGAAACGGCAGTATATGATGACGCACGCGCTATTCGTGATGGTGGCGGGAATGGCTCGATTATTGGTCGAAACTGTTTTCAAAGACCAAAGGCTGAGGCTTTGGAAATGTTGGATAAAATTATGCGCATCTATAAAGGGCAGGAATAGGCATAAAGTTTAAGAAAAAACTTGCATTCTAGTTATAACAACGGTAATTATGCCGACTTAAGAGATTTTGGAGAAAAAGTTATGAAAGCAGATACACACCCAGATTACCACACAATCACAATTGAGATGACGGATGGTACACAATACCAAACGCGTTCGACTTGGGGTAAAGAAGGTGACTTGATGAAGCTTGACGTTGACCCTTTGAGCCACCCTGTATGGTCTGGCGGCGGAGCACGTGTTGTTGAAAAAGGTCAGCTCGACAAGTTCAAGAGCCGCTTTGGTGGCTTCGGCTTCGATACGGACGCATAAGAATCATGTCTTTAGGCAAATATATCTTCGCATCTGTTCTGGTATTAGCAACGGCGATTGTTGCGGCGGCCTATGCGCCTGCAATATCACAGAGCAAATCATCCAGCTATATGCTTGGTGGCGGAAATGATGTGTTTGTATGGCGTGTTAATATCGCGAATGGTTCTGTGAGCTATTGCCGTAGAGACAGTAGCTCTATCGATCCTCAATTCGTTGCGAGGCAAACACCGTTTTGTTCTAACGCAACCGGACCAGCAAATCATTGATGAGCGATTTGCACAGCTGATATAATTTAAAAACCGCCTTGGCGGTTTTTTTTATTGTCTTTAAAAAGTCTGGATTTTTCAGTTCTATGAAAGATTAAATATCCAGATCATCTGCGCGGTCGGCATTGTCCTGAATAAATCGGAAGCGAGCCTCGGCATTTTTGCCCATAAGGTCTTCGATCAAACGGTCGACATCTGCACGGTCTTGTCCTGAAGAGCCTGCTTCAAGCTCATCCATAAATTGTCCCGACAGAGCTGCGGCCTCAGGCACTGTGATACGCAAAAGAACACGAGAGGAGGGATCCATTGTTGTTTCTTTAAGCTGTTTCGCAGGCATCTCACCCAAACCCTTAAAGCGGCTTACGTCAATTTTCTTTAATCCCTTAAAGGTGGTTTTGAGCAGATTCTCACGGTGTGCGTCATCCATTGCATAGGCGGTCTTGCCCCCGCCGACCAGTCGGTAAAGCGGTGGCTGTGCAAGATAAAGGTGTCCTTGCTCTATCAGGCCGGGCATCTGCGTATAAAAGAATGTGATAAGAAGAGAGGCAATATGCGCGCCATCGACATCGGCATCTGTCATAATGATGATGCGCTCATAGCGTAGCTTGCTTGCATCAAAATCTTTGCCGCTGCCGCAGCCCAGTGCCTGTGTCATATCCTGAATTTCTTGATTGGCACGGATTTTATCAGCTGTGGCTGAAACGACGTTCAAGATTTTTCCACGTAGAGGCAGGATAGCCTGCGTCTGGCGGTTACGTGCCTGCTTGGCTGAGCCACCCGCAGAATCGCCCTCGACAATAAAGATTTCCGTGTCATCTGCGGCGTTACGCGAACAATCGGCGAGCTTGCCTGGGAGGCGCAATTTTTGCGTTGCGCTTTTACGGTTTAGGACTCGGTCTTCTTTGCGGCGTAATCTTGCCTCGGCCACTTCTATAACCGTTTCAAGCAGCTTACGAGAGCCATTGGTGTCACTGGACAGCCAGAGGTCACACTGGTCTTTAACGGCTTGCTCAACCAGCTTGCTTGCCTCGGCAGTGGCCAGCTTCTCTTTTGTTTGTCCTTGGAACTGTGGTTCACGGATAAATACAGAGATTAAGACCTTGCCTAAGCTCATAATGTCATCGGATGTTATTTGGGCAGCCTTTTTCTCGCCCAGCATTTCGCCAAACTGTTTAAAGCTGCGCAGCAGTGCTGTGCGTAGTCCTGATTCATGTGTTCCACCTTGTGGAGTGGGAACGGTGTTACAATAAGAATGACAAAATCCTTCGCCGCTTTCTGTCCATGCCAGTGCAAACTCTACCTTTCCCTTGCCTTCGGGAAAGTCATGCAGACCGGAAAAAATTGTTCCTGTGATTGTCTTTTGATTGCCGAGCCCGCTTTCAAGATAGTCTTTCAAACCATTGGGGAATTTAAAGCGATCTTGCTGTGGTATTTCACTACCTTCTTCGAGAAGGGATGGTGCGCAAGTCCAGCGGATTTCCACGCCGCGGAACAAATATGCTTTTGACCTTGCGAGTTTGTACAGGCGTGCAGGTTTAAACTGTATCTTGTCGCCGAATATTTCGGGATCAGGATGGAAGCCGACTTTCGTACCGCGTCTATTGGCGGCTTGCCCGATTTCTTCGAGTTTTGTTTGTGGCAGGCCGCGGCTGAATTCTTGTCGGTAAATTGTGCCTGAACGCGCAACTTCTACCCACATTTTATCGGATAGGGCATTTACAACAGAAATCCCTACACCATGAAGTCCACCTGATGTTTCATAGGCCTTTCCGCTGAACTTTCCGCCTGAGTGAAGTGTGGTTAAAATCACTTCAAGGGCTGACTTGCCTTTAAATTTTGAGTGTTCATCAATGGGAATCCCACGACCGTTATCCGCAATTGTAAGGGATCCGTCTTCGCAAAGCTCGATCTCGATACGGCTGGCATGACCAGCTACGGCCTCATCCATAGAGTTATCAAGGATCTCGCTGGCAAGATGGTGAAAGGCGCGCTCATCTGTGCCGCCAATATACATACCGGGACGTTTGCGGACAGGCTCGAGGCCTTCTAATACTTCGATCTGAGAGGCGTTATAGTTTTCTGCACTCTCTTGTGTTAACTTTGTGTTTAGTAAATCTGACATATCCTTATAATGAGAGGGATTTGTCTTAAAAAACAAGAGGAAACAGATGCAAGTCGCCAAAGACTGTGTACAAATTTTATTGGCTTTATGCTTTGGCCTTATTTTTATGGCCGACACTGCTTCTGCGCAAACGCGTGAGCTCAAGGAGCTGCCTCAACCTAAAGCCATGAGCGGTCAGGAATTTGAAGAAAAAACGGTTGATATCGTCTATCGGAATGAAACCGATCCGGCAATTGCATATCAACTTCGTCTTCCCGAAAGCTGGAAAGAAGTACCGTTTGCTTCGCTCAAGAATTATGAGAGTGACAATAAGGTTTTCGGAGATGTGGGGCTTTACCTCAGCCCCGTAAGCTCGCTTGGTCGTGCTCGGTTTGAGGTGCAGGTACATGAGCTTTATAACGAGATGTATATTGAGCACTGGTTGATTAAACGCTTACTGGATCAGGGGTCGACTTTACGCTCTATTCACGCAAAAGACCAGGATCAGGTCGAGGCTGTCTATGTCCAGTTCAAGGATAATGTGACTTATGTGGCGCATACCAAGGCTTTTATAAACGGGCCGCGGATTATTCAGGCAACATTTCTTGTGCCTGTTGACCGTTTTGAGGAGATGCGCGATTTGCAAATACACGCAACGCGTAGCTTCCGCTTTTTGGTGCAAGATACCAAACGTGTCGAGGAATTGCGAAGCTATGCTTATCTAGATCAAAAGATGTTTGATTATCCTCAGTCACTATATATTCAGTCAAATGATGTTATCACCGAAGAGGAGCTAAAACTGGTCATACTCTCACAAGATCAAAACGGCTTTCCAATCGGCCGGTTCTTGGTCGATATCTATGCCAAGACGGCTGATTTTTCTTTGCAGCAACACGTTAAAGATGTCTTGGCGACACTTGATGCGGAAGGGCTGGTTATAAAGGATAAGATAGAGGAAAAAACCTACAGAACATCTGATATTGTGACCTTTTCATCGGTTGAAGTTTACAACATGGCGCGTAAGACGTCGGAATATCTTCGCTATGAAGAAGATCCGATCACGCAAGAGCTGTGGATGGCGATCCTGGCCAGCCCGCAATACTTTATGATCTTATCTCTTGTAACGCCGACAAGAGAAATGGACGTGTTTAACTGGTCACGCAATACGCGTGCCTTTGAAATCATCGTCAGCTCTTATCGCGATTAAGCTCCGTTGCTTCCTATTAAACGGAATAGTATTTTTCAAACTCTATCGGATGAGGGCGCAGGCGAAGTGCTTCTACATCTTCACGCTTCAATTTAATGAAGGCCTTTATCATATCCTCGCTAAAGACGTTCCCTTCCGTCAGGAAGGCGTGGTCTTTTTCCAGTGCGTTCAAGGCTTCATCAAGAGAGCCTGCAACATGGGGCATTTCGGCAAGCTCTTCCTCTGTTGCGTGGTATAGGTCGCGATCAGACGGTTCGCCCGGGTGGATTTTGTTTTTGATGCCGTCAAGACCCGCCATAAGCATTGCGGCAAAGGCCAAATATGGGTTTGCCGACGGATCAGGGAAACGGATCTCAACGCGCTTGGCTTTCGGTGACGTTGCCATTGGAATGCGGCAAGCGGCAGAGCGGTTACGGGCTGAATAGGCGACAATGACAGGAGCCTCATAACCCGGGACAAGGCGTTTATAGCTGTTTGTTGTCGGGTTTGTGAAAGCATTTAAAGCCTTTGCGTGCTTAATGATCCCGCCAATATAGTACAGGCAAAGATCAGATAGTCCCGCATAGCCGTCACCTGCAAAGACCGGTTTTCCGCCTTTGGTCAGGGATTGGTGTACGTGCATTCCATTGCCGTTATCGCCATAGATTGGTTTAGGCATAAAGGTTGCCGACATACCAAAGCCTTGGGCCGTGTTCTGTACAACATATTTTAAGGCCTGCATATTATCAGCGGTTTTCAGTAAAGTGTCTGCCTGAAAGCCGATTTCACACTGGCTAGGCGCGACTTCATGGTGGTGTTTCTCGACATCGAGACCGACAGAGATCAAATCATGCAGCATTTGTGAGCGGATATCAGAAAGAGAATCAATCGGTGGCATTGGAAAGTAGCCGCCTTTAACGCCGGGGCGGTGGCCTAAATTGCCGTTTTCAAATTCTGCGTCACTATTGTAGGGGCCTTCATCGCTGTCTAAGGAATAAAAAGCCTGATTCATGTCACTGCCAAAGCGCACATCATTAAAGATCATGAATTCAGGTTCCGGGCCGAACAAAGCGCTATCTGCAACGCCTGCATCTTTGAGGTGTTTTTCAGCAGCCTTCGCAATAGAGCGAGGGTCGCGGTCGTAAGGTTTGCCGTCAATCGGGTCATAAATATCACAAAAGATGTTCATTGTCGGGCTGGCGGCATACGGGTCATAGAAACAGCGTGAGAGGTCAGGGCGCATATTCATATCGGACTCGTGAATGGATTTCCATGCAGTGATTGATGAACCGTCAAAGTAAACGCCATCTGATAACATCTCTTCATCGACTTTATGAACTGCATAAGTTGTTTGTTGGAGCTTGCCGTTAATGTCTGAAAATACGAAGTTCACAAAAGAGATTCCGCTCTCGTTCATATATTTTATGCATTCCTTGGCGTTTTTAAAACCGCAGGCATATTCTGACATGGTCAATCTCCGTGTATTTGTTGTATGTTGCACTGAACAATTTCTATCATAGGCATGAATAAAACGCCAGAGAGGGGCGAAAAGTTTCCCTCTACTTTTCGTGCGTGAAAAAAAGATAAAAAATGCTTTATAAAAACTTGACCTTTTCCCGCGTGTAAGGCATATCAGGGGATCGTTATAGCTAATTAAGACTATGGCGGCTGTAGCTCAGGGGTAGAGCCCTCGGTTGTGGTCCGAGTTGTCGTGGGTTCGAATCCCATCAGTCGCCCCATTATTTTAGGGTATAACGAAACGGAACGAGTTGCGGGTGTGGCGGAATTGGTAGACGCACCAGATTTAGGTTCTGGCGGGGGTATCCCCGTGGGGGTTCGAGTCCCTTCACCCGCACCATTTCGAAGCGCGATAAATACGAAAAACCAAAAGTAGTAAGTGAAGAAAACAATGCAAGTTACTGTTATTAAAGAAGAAGGCCTAAAACGCGAATACGAAGTTGTCATTCCGGCCAATGACATTGAGAGCCAGATTGAAACGCGATTGAAGCAGGAATCAGCTAATCTTGCATTGCCGGGCTTCCGTAAAGGTAAAGTTCCTATGACAGTCTTGAAGGCCCGTTATGGCCGTATGGTTCTGGGGGAAGTAATTGAAATGGCGGTTAACCAGTCCAACCAGAAGCTTTACAAGGATAAAGACGTGAAGCCTGCGGTTCAGCCGAAAATTGAAATGGATCAAGGCTTTGATCTTGGTAAAGATCTGAAATATACGATGGCTTTTGAGATTATTCCTCCGATTGAGGTAATGGATGTGTCCGGTATGTCTTTGGATAAGCAGGTTGCGGAAGCTGGCGATGATGAAGTGAATAAATCACTTGAGAGAATTGCTAAACAGCGTAAGGCAACTAAGCCGATTGAGGCAAAACGTGCAGCGAAAAAAGGCGATGTCCTTTTGATTGATTTTGACGGTGAGTCCGGTGGGGAGAAGCATTCAGGCATGAGTGCAGAAGACTACTCGCTTGAATTAGGTTCAGGCTCTTTCATTCCCGGTTTTGAGGATCAACTTGTTGGTGCGAAAGCCGGCGATGATGTAACTGTAACGGTGACATTCCCTGAAGGCTATCCAATGAAAGAATTGGCGGGCAAAGACGCTAATTTTGCTGTGAAAGTAAAGGAAATTCAGGAAACTGTTGTGCCTGAAATCGATGATGCTTTTGCAGGAACACTCGGATTTGATTCTCTTGATGCGCTTAAGGATGCTTTGAAACAGCAGGCGCAAAAAGAGTATGATAACCTTTCTCGTCAGAAAGTTAAGCGTCAACTCTTGGATATCCTTGATGAAAAGCACAAATTCGAAGTGCCTCAGACTATGGTTGATATGGAGTTCGAGCAAATCTCTCAGCAGATGAAGCAAAACCCTATGGGCGGCCAGAAGGAACTCGACAAGGAAGAAGAAGAAGAGCTTAAGGTGATTGCCGAGCGCCGTGTCCGCTTAGGCATTGTCTTGTCCGAAATCGGTAATAAGCAAGAAGTTGAGATTACGAATGAAGAGCTTCAGGGTGCTGTTATTGCCGAAGCTCAGAAATACCAAGGACAAGAAGCTCAGGTGTTTGAATACTTCAAAAACAATCCGCAAGCTCTTGAGAGCTTGAAGGCTCCAATTTTTGAAGAAAAGGTTGTTGATTACCTTCTTGAGCAGGCGAATGTAAAAGAGACAAAAGTAACGCCTGAGGAATTGGCCAAAGACGATGAAGCCGAAGAGCAGGTGAAGAAGTCCAAGAAAAAAGCCTCTGGCTCTGCTAAAGGCGCAATGGGCGGCGCATCTACTGAGAAAAAGCCTGCGGCAAAGAAAAAAGCGGCTGCAAAAGATGCGGACGAGAAAAAGCCTCTGGCTAAAAAGGCTTCTGCCAAAAAAGCAGCTCCCAAGAAAAGTTAATTGCTATTGACATAATATGCGCCTTTTGTTAAATTTATTTAATAAAAGAAGATTTATATGAGTAATAAACCAAACGCATTAATTAAATTAGCAACATTATTCTGCACGGCTGGCAATATATTAACTGTCGGGCCTAGCGAAGATGCGTCTGTCGAACAAAAGGCACTTCATAGTAATGCAGATTATACGGTAGGTTTATCTGCTCTGGCTATGATTGGCGGTGCCCTTATGATCGGATTAGGGCCCGCTGGCTTGGCAGTGGCTGGTCTAAGCTTGCTGATCGCATCATCTTTTGGGATTGCTGTGGGCGTAAATAGAAAACTTGATGCAGCATTAAGTCCAGCATAAGCTTTTCAAACAAATTTTCCCGCTTTCGCCCTTGCCTAAAGGGCGGGAGCGGGCTACCCTTTGCTTATATTGATTCATATAATGAATAATTGAATAAACGGATAAGCAGTAAGGAAGACCATGTTTGAAAAAGACCCGATTGACCAGTTTCAGAATACGCTCGTGCCCATGGTTGTGGAGCAAACCAATCGCGGTGAGCGCGCCTATGATATTTACTCACGCCTGTTGAAAGAGCGCATTATTTTCCTGACAGGTCCTGTGCATGACGATGTTGCAAGTTTGATCTGTGCCCAGCTTTTGCATCTTGAGTCTGAAAATCCTAAGAAAGAGATTTCATTCTACATTAACTCCCCGGGAGGAGTCGTAACGGCTGCTTTCGCAATGCTGGACACAATGAATTACATTAAATGCCCAATCTCTACGGTTTGTATCGGTCAGGCAGCTTCTGCGGGATCGCTGCTTTTGACGTGTGGTGAGAAGGGCAAGCGTTTCTGTTTGAACAATTCACGCGTTATGGTGCACCAGCCATCTGGTGGCGCACGTGGTATGGCGTCAGATATCGAGATTCAAGCCAAAGAGATTTTGAAGCTTCGTGAACGTTTGAACAAAATCTATGTTGAGCAAACAGGCCGCAAGCTTACCGAGATTGAAAAGGTCATGGATCGTGACACATTCATGTCAGCAGAAGAAGCGCGGGACTTTGGTCTGATCGACCATGTGGTCAAAAACCGCGATGACTTAGCTGAGATCGTCAAGAAGCAAGAAGACGAAAAGAAGGATCAGGACAATAAATAATCCTGTTTCTTGAAAAAAGACTTATAAGGAATTGAGCGACTGGACTTGAAATGAGCCCGGTCGTTTCCATTTTATTAAGAACTCAACACGTAAGGTAGATAGCATGGATATTTCAATACAAGAGGGGCAAACCTATCCGGTCTTGCCATTAAGAGACATTGTGGTTTTTCCGCATATGATTGTACCGCTATTTGTCGGACGTGATAAATCCGTGCAGGCGCTTGATTCTGTGATCGAAGAAGACAAGCACATAATGCTGGTTACACAAAAAAGCGCGGATACGGATGACCCCGATCAAGATGACCTTTATGAAGTCGGTACCGTTGGAACGATTTTGCAAATGCTTAAGCTTCCTGATGGTACGGTTAAGGTTTTAATTGAAGGCAAAAAACGCGCAAAAATTACTGAATTTACACAGGATGAGCCTTATTTCGAGGCGTATATTGAGGCCGTTGAAAGCCATGCGCCGCGTAGCGATGAAATGGATGCACTGGCGCGCGGCGTCATTACTCAATTTGAAGAGTATGTGAAACTCAATAAAAAGATCCCACCAGAGGTTATGTCGTCTTTGACAAGTATTGATGATGTGTCAAAGTTGGCGGACACAATTGCAGCACATCTGTCCTTGAGCCTTGAGGATAAGCAGGTATTGCTTGAGTCTGCGACCGTCGCCGAGCGTCT
>CAXGMH010000022.1:0-27637 GCA_964010795.1 uncultured Alphaproteobacteria bacterium | reverse complement strand
CGGGCGCGGTGCCCCCGTCTCTGCGGTGGCCAATATAGCCTGCCATTTTTCCCGGTGCGGCATATTCGGTTTTGCTGGGAGTCTCATGCTTATCCATTTCGCATTCCAGCGTATATTGCTGTTTAATGTCATTGTAATAGAGCTCACCGCCCAAGGCTTCGTAGTTAACGATAAAGGCTGCTATATCGTCCAGAAAAGTCGCAATCCCGTGCGCCGAGTCGCAATCATCATGTTGAGAACCGTTTTCCCACTCGTCATATTGTTCGAGGATAGATTGTGTTGTCTTGAAGCTTTTTTTATAAGACGCAAGGATTCTTTGTGCGCCGATATACGTCATGCAGGCACTGACGAGGTCTTGCGCGGCCTTCTTGGTTTTTGCATTGCGTTTGACTTTGATGTTGTTCTCTTCTGCCCATAAAAACGGATACTCACGTAAAGTGGTCCACAAATATGGATGGCTTCCATTTTTATCGACATATGCGCTTGTTGTCTTCAGGCTCTGGCTTAATGCTTTGAGGCACTTGAATTTATGCGCGTCACCGACAAAACGCTCGGCAGCTTTAAGCGCCCGAGTGTAAAGTCCACGGTCGTCATCTATGGTAGTTTCAATTTCTTCTATTGTTTGGTCATGCAGCTCTTCTATGAAGTCTTTGTAATCCGCTAAGGCATCCATAACCGTCTGGTATAAATCTACGGCTAATGATTTTTGGTCGATGATATCCGCCTGATGTAGTTTGATGGCGGGGTCGTGTATGAGGTCATCATATGCCTCCAGTGTTTCGTCCTCATCCGAGGCCGCGCCGTATGTGTCAGGCATTAATCTCCTCATTGCCATAAGGGCGGCATCATCGATTATGCTGCCTTTGAGTATTGATCCCGGGATCGTATAAAAGCTAGCGGCGTATTCCAGTCCGCGCTCAAGCTGGTCAAGCATGAATGTTTGCATATGGCGACGGGCTGTTGTGTCTTGCTGTGAGGTGATCGGCTTTTTAAGCGCGTATCGCGTTGCTTCCAGAATTTGTAGATCCGCCGGGTAATAGTCTTGACCTATATGTAATATAGATGGTGGAAGCGTGAATGCGTCACCTTTTCGCTCTGTCCCTAGATGTGAGTAATGGCGGCATAATGTGATAATCTGATCGCGTGTAAGAGAGACAAAGTCGTTTTCAATCGCGGCATAGCCTTCTAGTGACAGGCCGAGTGCTTTAGCAAGATTGTTGGGTTTTTCGGCAAAGGCTTCGCGCAGGGCTTTGACTGGTGTGCACGGATTTTCAATATCTTCAGGGGTGTCGTAACAGCGCTTCTCAATGTAGTCGATAATGCCGTTAAGTTCTACTGCCATCGGTGCAGCTTGATCGAAATGAATCTGGGCGCGTGGTGTATTGGCCATAAGGGGAAAGCCTTTTGTCTTTATTCTTAATTCTTATTTAAAATACGACCATAGAAGAAAGCCGTATTATGTGCAACTTTTTATGGGGAAATATTTTATCAATTTTGGGAAGGATTCTTATTGACAAAAAAGGTGATAAATTTTACGTGAAAGAGGTATTTTTTCTTGCCATAATTATGGAAATGTCATATAACAATAGGCAAGACTGTAGGTATGGAAGGTATTGAGGTTTTTGAGATGAATATTAGCTCTCCGGCAGGCGGCTCTGAAACGCGTGTAACTAAAGTAAACGAAACGTCTTTGCAAAGCAGAAAAGCGCAAGCGGCTGAGCTCGTTAAATTTGTCCGTGACAACCACCTCGAGAAGGCTAAATATTTTTCGAATAAATCCCTCGGTGATTTTTGTAAAATTCTGACAACAAATATCAAGCATGATGAATATGAGAGCGCTGTAAACAAAATTGCAGGATTTCGTTACGAGCATTATCAAGAAAATGCGCAAGGCGAATGGGTTCCCAAAGCGGTTGTTAAAAATCATCATGTTCTTATCGGTGAGCTTAAAAAGCGTATTGAAGCGCAAGGCGATGCTGAAATCCCGCTTTCACAATACCTAAAGCCTCATCAATATGTAGAAGATAAGCATAGGGAGAAAACATTCAAACTGTCCGAGATAGTTAAAATGTTGGAAAAGACGGGGTTTCCGCCAGCGCGCTATAATTTGGCTCTAAACGGTGAGAAAATGCGTGCGTTTAAAAATTGGTATGAGTTTGAGGGCGCCAGGAAACACAGAAATAGTATAGAAAAGGCTGTTGCATGGCCTGCGGAAGCCGTTCTCGGTATTATGGTCTTTTTCCCGTTTGGTGTTCTCGATGCCGGTGTTAATTCGGTTTCAAGATTGTTGAACATTGTCACTTTTAATTTCATCGCTCATGTGCGTTTGAATACGCAATGGGCTGTCAGGAAATTTACGGGGCTTGACCGTCGCAAGAAATTGATGGAGTTGCATCATGTGGATCGCTCTTTGTCCAGTCGGTATCTAAAAACAAGATTTGAAAAGATTTTTCGTCATCATAGTAACGAGATGCCTGCGATTTTTACGCCTGTTATTTCACTTAAATGGGCATTCCATACTGCGGATGCTTTTGGGAATTATCTAAGGATGCACGCGAAGCGTACTGTAGCGGCTTTGGCTGCAGTAGGGGCTACGCTTTTCGTCACGAATTATCTCGACGAAGGTCAATCACTTGGTGCGGGTTATGCCGAAATGTGGCAAGACTATCAGGGGTTGGAAAATAGCGTGCTGGATCATTCCGACAGTATCGCAATCGAGAATCGCAATACGGCCTTGAGAGAGTCCGGATTGATAGATCAGGGATATTTTCCTTTTGATCCGATGGATATTGAAGGGTTTGATCGCCCTGATATTATGAATTTCCATCAAAATACATATGTTCAACTTTCTGATGATCTGGATGATCGCCGAATTGATTACAATAAGCGGAATATGCTTATGGCGGCTATGGTTGCGGCTTACGAAGGCGGTATTGACCCGCGCCGGATGGTGGCCGTGGCTGAAATGGAGCGTGCCGGGTGGCGTACATATGCGCATACGAGCTCGGCTGGCGGGTTTTTCGGCTATATTGAAGGAACATTTTATGACAGTTTGTTGCGCTATAAAGATGAAATCCTAGAGCGTTTGCCGAGCTATCCGGAGATGGAAGATCAAATGGCTTTGATCGAAGGTCTGGACAGAGATGTTGCACGTCAGATTCGCAGAGAAGAGGATGATTATCATCGCCGCATTATGAATCTGCGCATGGATCCTGTCGTTATGGGCATGATTGCGGGCTTTGTTGAGAGAGATCGTTCTGAAACGTTTCATTTTGAAAATACTAGAAATATGTCCCAAAACACCTTTATTCATCAAAACGCCCATTACTACGGTAAGCATATGATGGGAGATGGTGGCTACAGCACATTCTATGAGCTCCTGAGACGTTCTCCTGATACGGTTCTTGCGAACCACTATATGTTTGATGATGTCACTTCGGATGGGCGTCGCTATACAGGGCCGGCAAGCGCCAATCGTCCGATGTTCTATTTCTCTAATGGACGGGCGAGAACTGCTGCTGAATTTGAGGAGCGCCTAATTGAACGCACTGCGCCTCATGTTCACCGTTATTGGGATGCGACCCAGCCTAATGATAATGGCTATATGGTGCGTTTTAGAGGGAGCGCGGAAGATTACGCTTATTATTCAAATCTTGATAATTTCCGCGTAGATACTTTTGCATCAAATCTTTCGGAAGCGTTGCCTGCTGACTTTATCCGTACAGTATCCGGTGGCGTAAATGATATCGTCAACGCTGTGGGCTCACGTGTCACTCATGCGACGGGATTAAGTTATGAACGTCAACATGGTTTGAATGATGGTCTACGGACTGTTTGCTATTCCGATGATGACTATAACCAAATTATGAGTGAACATCGCGAAGCGTTTGAACAAGCTGCTCAGCGAAGAGAAGAGCTGCAAAGCAGAGTTTTCGAGACAGAGGAGCATGGTGTAACTGTTGCTCCACGGATTAGACCTATGGAAAGACCTAATCCTAGAACCCCCGAATACGCACCCCCTTGTTATGCTTATGATTATAGATCACAACGCCCTGATGCGACTGTGAATGATAGTCAGGCAAGTGGACGACAAGAAATGCCGGATGTTCGTGTTGAGCTCGTCAATAGTGCTGCGCTCAGAGGCCCTCAAGGCTAAGCCGCTTTAAAGGATACTCCTTCTCTTATGCCGCTTGCTTATCCTCTTATGCTGCTTGTTTATCGAGGGCAGCGAGAAGGTCGCGGACAGCTTGTACAGAGCTGTCAAACATCTCTTGCTCATCTGAATTGAGGCTGATCTCAACGATTTTCTCGACACCTTTGCCGCCAATGATAACAGGCACACCGATGTAAAGCCCGTCAACACCGTATTGGCCAGAGAGTTTTGCTGCGCATGGGAGAACACGTTTCTTGTCGCGTAGATAGCTTTCTGCCATGGCGATAGCCGAGGCCGCAGGCGCATAAAAGGCTGAGCCGTTTTTCAGCAGAGCAACGATCTCGCCGCCGCCATTACGTGTTCTGTCAACGATTGCGTCAATCTTGTCTTGTGTTGTCCAGCCCATTTCAACCAGATCAGGCAAAGGAATGCCCGCAACGGTTGAGTAACGAGTCAACGGCACCATGGTGTCACCATGGCCGCCTAGAACAAAGGCGGAAACATCCTCGACGGATACGCCGAACTCATCAGCGAGGAAATAACGGAAGCGCGCGGAGTCGAGGACGCCTGCCATGCCGACAACTTTCTCAGGTGCGAAGCCAGTGACACGCTGCATCACTTCAACCATCACGTCGAGCGGGTTGGTGATAACGATCACGAAAGCGTCAGGCGCGTGGTTTTTAATGTTCTCACCGACTGTTTCGATGATGCCTTTATTGATGCCAATCAGGTCATCGCGGCTCATGCCCGGCTTGCGCGGCACGCCTGCGGTGACGATAACAACGTCGGATCCTTTAATGGCTGAATAATCATTGCTACCTTCATAAGCGCAATCAAAGCCTTCTACAGGAGAAAGTTCCGCCAGATCAAGGGCTTTACCTTGTGGCATACCTTCTGCGATATCGACGAGAACAACATCACCGAGGTTTTTCTGACCCGCCAAAAGCGCGAGTGTTCCACCAATTTGACCTGCACCGATTAAAGCGACTTTATTGCGTTTTTGCATGGACATTCTCCTGTTTAAAATCATGTGAAATAAGAGTAGCAGTTTTTAACTGTCGGTAAAGAAGTTTATTTGAAACTCCATGGTCTCGACATCAAGAGGATAGGTTTTACCTCGCCTTGGATAGATGATCTCTTTGGGCGGGATTTTTGCAAGCTCTTGCTGAATAGTCAGCGCAAGGCGCATCGAAAGACCCGCCTTCCAGCATAGTGAGACGATTGTCTTGGGGGATTTTGTGTCAAGGATGCGTTGTACCGTTTCATGGGCGAGGTCTGCTTTGTAGGCAAGGGCTTGCTTTACAAAGTTGTGCTCGCGCAAAGCCAACGCGTCTCCGATCGCTTCTTCATCCAGATGACCGTCACGGATCAGGTTTTCGAACTTTTTGGCGGGGGGGATTGTGTCGCCATGCCTGTCTTGGAAGAAAGTCATTCTGCGTTTGGCGGTTTCTGTGATCTCTTCCCTTGTTTGTTCATCGTAATCTTGATTGTTAAGTATTTTCTTGCGGAGCTTGGCGCTTACAAAGCCTGCGATGGAATGCACCATATCCGATGGAAGGTCAGAGCGTGTGGCCAGAGGCTTATGCCATTCGGGTTTGTCTTTGGCGCGTTCAATGATGAAATGCAGCGTTTCTTTGGAGAGTTGGGCCCCTTTATTCGAGAGCACGTCCTGCCCGGCTTTGGGGAAATCGTCGCTGCGCTCTATCACGGCACGAGATACCTCATCTTCAAGTCGTTCCCTTTGTGCGATTGCACGGGCTGCCCATTCAAATTGTGTCTGGCGGACAATATCGATCAAGGCGTTATCAGGGATTGTGATGCAGTATTTTAAAATCGGTTCAGAGACTTCGCGCTCGACATCCTGAGCAAGTTTGACGGCCACTTGTGGCGGGGTGTAGCCTTTGTCTTTGAGCGTTGCCGATAATGTGCGTTTGATTTTAATCACTTCGTCCAGTGCCAGATTGGAGAGGGCTTGTACGACATGGGCGTAAAGGGATGAATACTCATCCTCGTTCAGATCGGGAAGGAGATGTGTCAGCCGTTTAAGCAATGCAAGGCGCACATCAATATTGTTATCCTTTGACAAGATAGCCGTGGCCTGCATCGGGGTCAGAGGGTTTTTTGCGACCTCTTTACGGACATCTTTATCTGGATCATGTTCGGCGAGGTAATATAAGACCTCTTGATGGGTGCGCTCTTCTTTGGCCAGCTGCATCCGGTCTTTTTTATTGCCGTTTTGTGCGATCTCGCGCTCTTCCGCATAGCGCTTTTTGTCTCGGGCGGGTTTGTTGACCAGTGCTTTCTTTTTAAACTTTTTTAAAAATCTCATGATCTTTCGCTGGGGCAAAGAGCCTGTAAATGCGTTGCGTGATATCCAAAGGAAACCATGAAGATAAAAGGAAAGCAAGTGTGAGACGAGAGGTTATTGCGCATTTGAGAGATACTCATCCCCCTGCATTTCTGTGATACGGCTTATGGTTCGGTCAAATTCAAACCCGTGATCTTGTCCGAAATAAAGTTTGTCCGGGCTTGCATCGGCACCAAACAGCACACGTGTCTTGTTTTCGTATAAAACATCAATCAAAGTGATAAAGCGTTTGGCTTCGTTTCTGCGGTCATAGCGCAGCTTCGGGATTGCTTCGATGAAAATTGTGTGAAAGCGTTTAGCCAGCGCGATATAGTCGCTTGCGCCTAATGGTTTTTCGCATAAATCGGCAAAGCGCAGGCGGGCTATGCCTTCTGCGGCCTGAGCGATATCGATATAGCGCCCTTTGTTTTCGATACGCTGAAAGCTGGCTGTGGCTCCGTTTGTGAGGTTGTGGAATAAATCATCCAGAGCTTTGGTTGTCACAGGGGATAGCGGATAAAAATAGGTTTGAGTGTTTAATAAGGCGTCTTGCCTATAATCACGTGGACTGTCCAGATACATGATATCAAATTTTTCGAGGATAAAGTCGATAGTGGGAAGGAAACGATCGCGCTGTAATCCGCCCTCATAAAGGTCTTCCGGTGCGCGATTGCTTGTTGCAATGATCCAGATTCCGGCTTCGATCATCGAATCGAGCAGGCGCGATAAAATCATGGCATCCGCGATGTCCGTGACGTGAAATTCATCAAAACAAAAAAGTGTGACATCTTGCGCAAGCTCTTTGGCGAAATTAGGCAACACATCATCCACGCCTTTGCCCTTGGCATTTTGCCTTTGTGTATGCAGGTGGTCGTGAACCGAAATCATGAATTCATGGAAATGCATTCTCTTTTTGCGGGGAATCGGCGCCCAATTATAGAATAGATCCATAAGCATGGATTTGCCGCGGCCAACACCGCCATGAATATAAAGCCCGTGACAAGGAGGGGACTGATCTTTTGAAAACGGCCAGAAACGTGTCCGGCTTTTGGATTGCTCGCTTTCGATTAGTTCAGAGAGCTGGCTTAGGCGCTGCGCCAGTGCGTCTTGCACAGGATCAGGTTTTAGCTGGCCATTGGCGACTTTGTTTTCATAGTGCTCGTAAAAGCTTTGTTCACTCATGATCGGAGCTATCTTGCTCGAGTTGTTTCTTTGGTACAAGCCAGATTGACCCTTCATATAAAATCAGAATAGCCGAAGCCAATGTAATCTGGCTCAAAATATCAGGCGGAGTCAGGAAGGCTGCGGCAACAAAAGCGCTCAAAATGGCATATCGGCGAAAGGATTTGAGCTGGCCGCGATGGATGATCCCTGCTTTGCCTAGTAAAGACAGGAATACAGGTAGTTGGAAACAAATACCAAAGGCAAAGAGGAACGATAAAATAAGGTTGAGATAGTCACTTATTCTGGCCTCAAGTTGAATCGGTAATTCGGTTTGGCCGCCTGTTGTTTGAAAACTCAGAAAGAACTGCCATGCCATAGGCATCACAAAGAAATATACAACCAGACCACCGAGATAAAAAAGCACGGGGGTCGCGACAAGGAGGGGGCGAAAACTCTTTTTTTCCTGACGGTAAAGGCCGGGTGCGACAAAGCGCCAGATTTGGAAAATAACAAATGGCAATGTCACATACAGGCTTGTGAAAAACGCCAGTTTGATCTGTGTTACGAACCCTTCGGTCAAAGATGTATATATCAGGCGCTGTGTGCTTTCCTCTCCCATTGCATGTGCAAGCGGGGTGATAAGGATGTCAAAAATATGCGTTGCAAATTGAAAGGCGATAATCGTGCCGATAATAAGAACGCCAACTGCCCAAAGAAGGCGAGTGCGTAATTCTTTTAAATGGTCAAACAGGCTTTGCCCTTGATCCGGATTATGATCTTGATCGCTCATGAATAAGAATTTAGCAGGAAAGTCGCGCATATTCCAAGCGCAATTATGCTATTGATAGATGAGTTGCGGTCCGTCTGTATCAAGAAGGATAAACGCTTCTACGAAATCTGTGTCTGGTTTCTCAGGATGCTTCATAGTATGCGGGTTTTTATCGGAGATTATACCCAAAGCGGCGTTCAAGAACTCTTCGTAAGTGTGTGTGATCGGTACAATATATTCTATCTTATTGACGCTTTTATTGGCGCTATTTATCAAATAGCCAAACTGCATATAGCCGACTTTTCCTGCTTCCCACTCTATTCTATGAGCGTAGCGATTAAAAAACGCCGTTAATACTTTTTCAGGATAGTTTACCAATTGCCCCACCATTATTTTGTTATTCTTATAGAGAAGCGGTCAGGTTTATGTCAACTTATTTTTGTTGTGTATTCTCATCATTCAAAACGGGGCGTTCTCTGGCCTCATCTTGCATATCTTTGAATTCTTGTTCTTTCATGAACTGGTCAAATTGATGGGAAAAAGCATAGCGGATATATTGTAATCTACGAACCCCGTGGCCGAGCTTATACATCAGTTTCGGCAAATCTTTTGGCCCGATTACAATCAGGGCAATCACAGCAATAAGCAGGAGTTCAGGCCAGCCGGGCATGGTGTTAGCCTTTTTTCTCTTCGTCTTTTTGAGGCTCTACAGTCTCGGATGGTTTGTTTTGCGAGATTTGTTGCGGCTTATCATCATTTTCTTCGCTACCGTCTTCCATGCCGCGTTTGAAGTTTTTGATGCCTTTGCCAAGGTCGCTCATAAAGGCAGATATCCTGCCGCGTCCACCAAACAGGATCAGTGCGATTACCACGATTATTATAATTTGCCACAAGCCGGGGGTCATGCCTCATCCTCTTCTTTATCTTCGTTGCTATCTTTGCCATTAAACATATCCCCCGTTGCGCCGATATTGTCAAGGGCGGGGCGTTTATCCAGAAGGCCAGAGGCTTTCATCTCTTCAACACCCGGTAGCGCAGAGAGTGTCTCGAGACCGAAATGGTCGAGGAAGTCATCTGTTGTGATCCATGTGAGCGGCTTTCCGGGGACTTGCCGTCTGCGTCCCGGCTTAACCCATCCGGCTTCGATCAGGATATCCAGTGTTCCTTTGCTGGTCGCTACGCCGCGAATGTTTTCGACCTCGGCACGGGTTACTGGCTGGTGATAGGCAATGATCGAAAGCGTTTCCATTGCGGCACGGGAAAGTGGGCGTTGTTCTTGTCTTTCTGTCTCCAGAATGTCGCCAAGGTCTTCGGCTGTGCGGAACGACCAGTGATGTCCCGTTTGTACAAGTTCAAAGCCACGCCCCTCATAAGTGTTTTTAAGGTCGCGCAAAATCGCGCGTACATCTGTGCCTTCCGGTAAGCGTTCTTCAATGGCTTCGACTTTGAGCGGTTCGCGGCTTGCAAATAAAATCGCTTCGACTTTGCGTGTGATATCACTCATCGCTATTTCCTTCTTCTTCATTCTCTTCGGTTTCGGCTACGCTGGTTGTTTCATCTTGTGTTAAATCGTCGTGATCTTCGGGCGGCCTGCCGCGCAGATATATTGGCTTAAATGCTCCGTCTTGCCTTAGCTCGATTTGTCCCTGTTTAGACAGTTCCAGTCCCGCGGTGAAAAGGGATGCCATGGCAGAACGGCTCATCAAGGCGTCTTGGGAGTCGTCAGGCAAGAGTTGATCCAGGGCTGTCCAGACGGTGCCGCGACCTTTTTTCGGGAGTTGTCCTAACATCCGTGTCATCCGCTCTATGGCGTTATCCAGAGACATTAATTTAAATGGTGCTATGCGGTATTCTGAATGCTCGGTGCGGCGCTGAATGTCGCCATAAGAGCGGATTAAATCATAAAGCGAGCAATCAAAGCTGGCTTTGCGCGTTAGCTTCAACCCTTCCGGCATTCCGCGCAAGAACACATCTTGCCCCAGTTTCGGGCGTGCAAAGACTTCCCTCGCACGCATTTGTATCGCTTCCAGACGTTGCAGTTGAAAGGCAAGTGCCTCGGCCATTTCTTCGGCGTCTGGTGTATCGTCTTGTTTGTCCTCTTTGGGGAGTAGGAGGCGGGATTTGAGATAAGCCAGCCATGCCGCCATCACAAGATAATCCGCGGCTAGCTCAAGTTTGATCTGTCTTGCATGGTCGATGAACAAAAGATATTGCTTTACCAGCGCCAGAATCGAGATTTTGGTCAGGTCTACTTTTTGATCGCGTGCAAGAGTGAGAAGGAGGTCAATAGGGCCTTCGAAACCGTCCAGATTTAAGATCAGGTTTTCTGCTTCATTCTGGTCGGATGCGTTTTCATCTTGTTTCGGCCAGGGATCTTCTTGAAACTCTTTATTATCGCCTTCGTTCATGAGGGATTATGATCCGGTCTTTAAGCTGTTCCGAGCAGAGGCGGGCAACAAAGTATAAAGCTCTTCGCGTAAAGCCTCGATAGAGTTGTTTGCAAAAAAGCCGGTGCCGGAACGTCTCATGTCCTCTGCCGATACGGCTCTTTCCGCAGCGGCAGCGGTCAGCGGGCTTGCGCCTTTCAGTCCAAGCTCCATTTCGGTTACGTCGCCGTGGCAAAACAGGGCTGCGTCAATGCCGGCGCGCAAGGATTTCTCGACACGATCAGCAAGATCGCCAAAAGGCTCAAGCGCTTTCATAAAGACATCATCGCCTGTCAAAAAGCCGTTAAAGCCAATTTCTTTGCGGATGGTTTTTTCGATCACATCTTTTGAAAGTGTGGCGGGGTAGTCGGCATCCAGAGCGTCATAGATTACATGGGCGGTCATGCCCCATGCGCCTTTCGCGTTTGCTTGCTGGCACACTTCGTAAAAGGGCAGAAAGTCACTATCTTGCATGGCTTTGGCGGATGTCTCAACACGGGGTAGGTCTTCGTGGCTGTCTGACCTTGCGCGGCCATGTCCGGGGATGTGTTTGATAACGGGTGTTATGCCGCCTTCGAGATAGGCATCGACAACTTTGCGGCCAAGCAATGCGACAACACTAGCATCACTTGCGAAAGCGCGATTGCCGATCACATCATGCGCATCGGCAACGGGGACATCAAGAACGGGCGTACAATTGACGGTGATATTGAGGTCGCGCAGCATATAGGCGATAGACAAGCTGTGCAGTCTTGTAGCAGCCATGCCGCAATCAAACCGTGCGCGGAACAAATCGCCCAGATCTTGAAAAGGAGAGTGTTCAAGCCATTGAGGCGCACGCAGGCGTTGAACTTTGCCACCTTCTTGATCGATGAGAACAGGGCAGTCCCATCCGACAGTCTCACGGATATCTGTGACAAGAGCGCGTAGCTGTTCGGGCGTTTCGATATTGCGGGCAAAGAGGATAAAGCCAAATGGCTGCGCTTCTCTGAAGAAGGCTCGCTCATCTGCGCTTAAGGTTGTGCTTTCGCATCCATAGATAATCGCCTGTTTTTGTTGTAAAGTTTTAGCGTCCCACGACATAGCACGCTCCTCCCTTTGCTTTGATTTCTGCGCAAAGTGCGTCAGCTTTTGATTTTTCCGCTGGGCCGGCCTGCACTCGGAAAAACGTGCCTTTGCCTTCGATCTCTGCGGTTTGATACCGTACGCCGAGCTGATTTACGCTGGAGCCGTATTTTTGTTCAAAAGCCGAATAACCTTTTTGCGCTTCCTCGCGTGAGCGGAAAGAGCCGAGCTGAATGAAGTGAGATCCGCTGGTGGAGACGGCTTTGCTTTTATTGGCGGCGGCGGTTGTTGTTGGGGACGGGGTTGCCTGTTGCTTTGGCTTTGGCGTAGTAAGCTGTTTTAACACAGGTTCGAACTGGATTTGCCTCTCCGGTTTTTGAGCGGTTTCATTGGCAGGCGTCTCGTTTATCTCTTTGGTCTCTGTTGTGTCTTCGATCTTGGTACCGACGTCGATTTTATCGGGCTCGGCTTCTTGGGTAATTGTGCTTGGTGCTTGTTCGGTGTCTTGGTCATCTGCGCCGAAGTTGTCTTCTTCAATTTCGGTCATTTGCACACGGTCCCAATCACGGCGGTCTTCGATGATCTGCATCAAGGCGTTATCTTGATGGGCAAGGCTCATGCCGCCCGGATTGTCAGGCCTGACCTTGAACGGCGCCTCAGATGCGCGAATAAGAGGTAATGTGTCGGGATCGTTACTGCCTGCGCGTTGATAGCTGTAAAACAGGAAGGCGCTGAGGATGGCCAGTCCCAGAGTAATAAGTAGTCCTTTATGTTTTTCTACTGCGTCGCGCATAAGTTATCTAATCTTGTTTAGGCTGCTTCTGATTGAGAGTTGTCCATGCGCTTCACAGGCTCCACGCCCATAATTTCAAGGGCTGAAGCAATGGTGATCGCCGTTGCGCGCAAGAGTGCGAGCCGAGCCAATGTCAGCGGTTTATCATCTTCGATCAGGAAGCGCATGGTTGCATCATCTTTACCTTTATTCCACCAGCTGTGGAAAGCACTCGCGACGTCTTGCAGGTAAAAGGCGATACGGTGCGGTTCCAGAGCCGTTGCAGCCTGTTCAACAATGCGCGGCCAGTTGAGCAGGACTTTAATCATCTCCAGCTCTGCTTCACCAAGAGGAGATAAGTCTGCCTTTGCCAGAGCGCTATCGTTCAGTTCGTCTTGGGTGAACATCTCTGCGGCGTGGCGCATGACTGAGCAACAGCGCGCATGCGCATATTGCACATAAAAGACTGGGTTGTCTTTAGAGGCTTCTGTCACTTTGGCAAAATCAAAATCAAGTGTTTGATCGGATTTACGGGTTAACATTATAAAGCGTAAAACATCGGCTCCTGCACGGTCCATCATGTCGCGCAAGGTGACAAAAGTTCCCGCACGTTTGGACATTCGCACAGGCTTACCGTTGTCATAGGTGTGAACAATCTGGCACAAGATAAAGTCCAGCTTACCTTTTCCGCCAGTAACAGCCTTCACAGCGGCGGAGGCGCGCTTTACATAGCCGCCGTGGTCGGCACCCACAACGTTAATCAATTGAGGATAGTCTTTTTGATACATTTCGTAATAATGAGCCACATCATTTGCGAAATAGGTGAAGCTACCATCCGCCTTTTTAATAGGGCGATCGACATCGTCGCCGAATTCGGTGGATTTAAACAGGGTTTGCGGGCGCGCTTCCCAGTCTTCCGGAGTTTTCCCCTTTGGCGCTTCTAGAATGCCCGTATATATAAGTCCTTGATTTTCAAGGTGTTTAAGCACACCTTCGACGGCACCTCGATCGACCATTTCTTTTTCCGAGAAAAACATATCATGGGAAATGCCCAGGTCCTTCAAGTCTGTTTTAATCTCGTTCATAAGGAACTCAATCGCAAAATCGCGGCAAATAATGGCTGCGCCTTCTTCATCTTTTTGCTTGAGCGCATCGCCGTATTTAGCCGCCAATGCCTCCCCGATATCTTTGAGATATTCACCAGGGTAGTGGCCTTGAGGAATTTCGCCAATATCTTCGCCCAAAGCCTCGCGATAGCGAAGATAGGCGGATTGACCAAGGATGCGAACCTGATTTCCTGCATCATTGGTATAGTATTCCCGATGCACGTTGTATCCGGCCTTAACCAGTAAGTTTGCTGTCGCGTCACCGACAACAGCCCCTCTGGCGTGGCCAACAGTCAACGGTCCTGTAGGGTTTGCAGAAACATATTCAATATTAATGCGCGCTCCTTTGCCAAGATCGGCTTGGCCGAAATTTGTGCCTTCATTCAGGATCGTTGCAAGCTGTCCGGTAAATGCAGATGTGGCGAGCCTCAAGTTAATAAAGCCTGGGCCGGCTATTTCAACGCTTTCAATCCATTCAACTTTGTTGAGCTGATCAGCAATTTTTTCCGCAAGATCTCGCGGTTTTTCATCGGCCTGTTTGCACAAAACCATGGCTGCGTTAGTCGATAGGTCGCCGTGAGACGGGTCGCGCGGTGGCTCGACTGTGACTTTTTCATGGTCAAGATTGTCTAATCCCAAAGTGTTGAGGGCGGTTTTTAATTCTTGGCTAACAGCTTTAAACAGGCTCATATTCTTTAAAATTCCAACTTCTAATATTATCGTCTAACGGGCTTAAAGCCTAGAGTTGTAGCATTCCAAGATCAAGGAAATAATGCTGGACATAAAGTTTTTTCTATCTTAAGTCTTGTGTATGGACATAAGTAATGATGATAAGCGACTAGCCGACCTGTTTGACCCTAATCAGGGCCGAATGGGCGATTTAATGCACAATTATATATCTCAAGCGCGCAAGGAAATGCAGTTGGCTGAGTTTTGGGGCGGCCGTGATAAAAATCCTTGGAGGGCAGTGGGGAAAGAATTTCGCATCCGATACGATCAATATTGTGATGTATACTTTATTGATGCTCAGGCAAACGGGTTTCCAAACGGAGTGAAGCTTAAGAAGTATAAGGGTTCTATTGGTTTCTCGGTGGATTTCTTGCATGATTTGACGCAAACTCTGACAGAGTTTGTTGAGCTACCAAGCTGTTATCGGCCTAAACGTGACGACCAGCTTGTATGTGATCTTTATGCGGGGATTTCTGAACAAGAGAAAGCCAGGCTTTGGGAAGCTTTCAGAATTGATGAAAATGACTCTGTGTGCCCTGAGTTTATGGTTGCAGAGGCTGTGCGCTCATGCGGATCTGCGTTCAAATGGGCGTGCCGTCATACGAAAACACCCGCAGATATTCTGGTTCAAATGCGTGCTATGTTGCTGCCGACAATAAATCATCCCGATAAACCGGGACATAAAATATCGCCTCTTGAGATGCTGGGCTATGGGGATATGGGCGATATTGAGCGGATCATCGCAAGAAGCCCTGATGAGATTAATGGCCGTCGCGTTATTCGTCAGGCAACCAAAGACAATCCCGAGATTGTTGAACCAAGATTTGCGAAATTATGGTTGTCGCGAGAGCTTGAAGGGGACGAATATATGGCGCCTCAACATCCTGATTGTGCAGGCGATATTTATCTGGAGATCGGTCGTTTTTTCGTTGAGGCCGCAGAGACGTTATACAAGCGAAAGCCTCTCCGTGCAAAGTCGTTTTTAATGGCTCTTATGCCGAAATAGTCGTGTGGTATTCGCCTTAACGGTGGCTTTCGTACATATCAAATAGAGTCTGGTGCTCTTTGATTGCATAGCGATCGGTCATGCCGGCAATATAGTCGGCTACGAAGCGTGCTTTTGCGACTTTGTTTTCCGGATCGGCGTTCTCAACGGCTTCGCGCCAGCGATTGGGCATACAGCGATAATCATCGAAAAATGCCTGAAACAAGTCACGAACGATATATTTTGATTTGTGACGAGTGCGCAAAACCTTCCAGCTTTGGTACATACGCGTGCGCAAAAAGTGTCTGAGCTCATTCACGCTTTTGAGCATATCATCGGAGAAGTCAACAATCTGGCGACCGCAAAGACGAACATCCTCGGCGCTTTGTGGTTTTGTCTCGGCAAGGCGGCGGCGGGTCTCGGCAATCACATCACCGACCATTGCGCCGATCATCTCACGGATCAGATAGGCCAGAAAGCGGTGGCGCTCAAGGTCGGGATAGGCGGCGCGTGCCTCTGCCATGATGCGTTTGGGAAGGCCAAGACTCTCCAGATCGTCAAAGCTGAAATAGCCGGCCTTTATGCCGTCCTCAAGATCGTGGTTATTGTAGGCAATGTCATCAGCAAGTGCCGCGACCTGTGCTTCGATTGAGGCATAGCTATCAATTTCCAGATCAAATTCCTTGTTGAAGCTCTTGAGAGTAAAGGGTAATTCCCCTTTGACTGGGCCGTTGTGTTTTACCATACCTTCCAAAGTTTCCCATGTCAGGTTCAAGCCGTTAAAGCCGGGGTATTTCTCTTCTAAAACAGTGACGATCCGCAAAGACTGATCGTTATGCTCAAAGCCTTCGTAATCATGCATCTGAGCTTCCAGAGCTTGCTCGCCAAGATGAGCAAAGGGTGGATGGCCGAGATCATGCGAGAGCGCGATTGTCTCGGTCAGGTCTTCATTGACCATGAGGGCGCGGGCAATTGATCTGGCGATCTGCGCGACCTCTAGCGTGTGTGTAAGTCTTGTGCGGAAATGATCGCCTTCATGATAGACAAATACTTGTGTTTTATGTTTCAGGCGGCGAAATGCTGTGGCGTGGATGATGCGGTCTTTGTCGCGCTGGAATACTGTTCTGCTTTTGCTTTCCGGCTCTTTGTATAGGCGTCCCCGGCTTTGGTCGGGGCGACAGGCATAGCTTGCCAGTGGCACAGAGCAATAGTTGTAATCTTGATTGGTGAGGTCCTGCGCTTGCACAGACATGGCATTCTCCTGTAAATTTCGTTGCGTAAAGCATAAATGCAATCACTGGAAATGCAAAGCGGATTGGGCTATATTTTTATCATGACAATAGAATTCACATCAAACGCAGCCAAGCAGGTTGGCAAAGTCAAACCATCGCCCGATCATTTCTTTAGATTGGCCGTCAAGGGTGGTGGCTGTTCAGGATTTAGCTATGATATGAGCTTTGATAATCAGTTGAATGATGACGATGAAGTGATTGAAACAGATGGAGAAAAGCTGGTTGTTGACGCTGTTTCTCTGGAGTTGCTCAATGGCTCGACCGTTGATTTCGTGAATGAGCTGATCGGCTCACATTTTCAAATTGCCAATCCCAACGCCAAATCCGGTTGTGGCTGTGGAGAGTCATTCGCGATTTAAATTCCGGCTAGCAAAGTTTTTCATGCGCGTTATGATGTCGTTATGAAATGCATCACTTGGAACGTTAACTCAGTCAAAGCCCGTAAAGACCATCTCTTAAAGTATCTTGAGCAGGAAAAGCCGGATATCGCTTTTTTGCAAGAGCTTAAAACGGATGGAGAGCATTATCCGGAAAGTGACGTGCAGGCGCTGGGCTACTCCTCTGTTATTAATGGCCAGAAAGGATATGCTGGCGTTGCGACGCTTGTGCGTGAGGGGCTTGATTATGAGGTTCATGCGACCGAGCTTTTGGAAGAGGGCGATCAGGCACGTATGATTGATATTGAGGTCGACGGTGTGAGGTTGATTAACATCTATGCCCCGAACGGTAACCCGATAGGGTCCGAGAAGTTTGATTATAAAATGAAGTGGTATAAGGCACTTGAGGCGCGTTTATATGATTTGCTCGGGCGCGATGTGCCTGTGATGATCGGCGGTGATTTCAATATCATTCCTGAGCATGAGGATTGTTACGATTCGCAAGCCTGGACGGAGGATGCGCTTTTTATTGATGTTGTACGCAATATATATAAAAGGCTGATCTATAAAGGTTTTTATGATGCCTTCAGGGTGAGGGATAAAAGAGCGGGGCAATACAGCTTCTGGGATTATCAGGCCGGTGCATGGCCTCAAAATAAAGGGATACGCATTGACCATTTTTTGCTCTCGCCTGAGCTTGTTGACCGTTTGCACTCATGTAAAATTGATGCGAATCCTCGGGGGTGGGAGAAGCCCTCTGACCATACGCCTGTTATAATAGAACTGGCCGACGAAAAAGGCTAAGCCTTTTGCTTATTTAGCGAAATCAAAGAAGAGGCGGAAATTGCCGTTGCCGCCTGTTGGCTCAATAGCGCCGCTATTGATAAGGTCGGTATTGCCGTTAAGGTCAATGGCAATGATCTGTCCCTCGCCATATGGGGAAATGGTAGCGCCGTTGATTAAAGAGCCGCTTAGACGGTTAATACGTGCCGAGGGGGATATGGCGGCCTCGGGCAGGATAAGGCTAAAGATGTTTTCAAAAGCGTCGAAGTCTGTTTCATATTCCGCGCGTGAGGATAGGTCAAAGACAATACGCATTTTGTCGTCATACTCTCCGATGCGCACGTCGGTTACTGTGGCTCTGCCTTGATAGGGGGCAGGTGCTGAGCGTGATGAGGCTCGTTGTGATGCTGCGGGCGCTGTTGCGCTTGGAGTAGAGGGCGTCGAGGGCTGTGCGCTTGGGCGTGTAAGGGGAACCTGTCGCGCCTGCGCACCTGCGTTATTGTTGTTGTTATCGGCGCTCTCCCCCGGCCTTGAGAACTGCATATTTCGCGCTGTGTTTCCGTCCTGCGAGCGCTGGACGTTGATCTGGCTTTGTTGCTCATTCTGGCTTAGCATTGGTGAGGGGGTGCGTTGACGCTGACGATCCGGGGTTTGAACCGGTTGGCGCGGTGTACCGCGCACAGTAGAAAGCGGTGCTGGCGCGCTTGGGATGAGGAATTCTGTTGGTTCTGGCTCAGCTTCTTCTTCTAGCAGTACCTGTAACTCACCGATCAAGAGTTGTAGGTCTTCTTCAACAGAGATAAGGCGTGCCAATGAGGGCGCCATATTATTGATGTCTGTCCTGATGGCTTGAACGGCTTGTTCAAGGCGACGGAAACGCTCATCGGGAGAATTAACGGGACGCATAAAGAGTGGTTCAGCATTCATGCCGAGCGAACGAAAGTTAAAATCGGTGTTGGGTTGCGCACTTTCGGGGGTGTTTTGCGTATTCGGGCTTTGGTCTGCACCCGGTGGACGTGTTAAGAGGTCCGGCTTTTGTACAGAAAAGGAATCACTTTCCTCTGTATCAAGGGCTATGTCTCTTGGGTTGGTAGGCGTGACCTCACGCGCTGTTTCTTCGGTGTTATTTGTATTCGCTCTTAGTGTCGGCGCTTTGTCTTTGCTGCCGAACCAGCCAAAGCTAGGCATACTTATATCGGGCATAGACAGGTGCGGCACGGAACAGCCTGATAAAACAATGGCGACAAGACATAGAGTAGCAATGTTATGAGTGCGTTTCATAACATGAGACTGTTTCTTGAGATTTGCTCGTCCTGTTTCGGCGCTATGCATAAAGGAGTATGCCTTAAAGGTTTATCACATGATAGCTTAGGTGCTTCGCATAAGGGCGGTCAATCTCTTGCCCGAGATAAATCGACATTCAAAGGTGCGGTTTGTGGATAAGGCTGTGTAAAACGCTGTGAAAGAGAGGTGTATAAATGGAGTTAATAGCCGATATCGATGGTGAATGATCCGTTATAGTTTCCATCTGCCATAAGGCCTGTCATATTCGGTGTTGTCAGTATCAAGCCGATATTAAGCGTTTCATCCGTACTGTAATTGGCGTCTGCGGTAAATGTGTTGTTGTCGCCAGAGTTGATGCCTGTGACAGGGGCGCCGTTATTGGCTGATACTTGGTAAGAGTCGATTATAAACTGATGGCCGAGCGGCCCGCTTGGTGGCGTTTGTGTCTGGATGTGATAATTGATTGTTGCATTAGGTGCTACGCCAGTGATTGAGATTTCGCCAGGGCTTGTGCTGCTTTGATCTGAAATGATGGTAAAGGCGTTTCCATCTGTCCCTGCTATCAGGGTGCCAAAAGGCGTTATAGTCAAAGGTGCCGCTCTGCCTGCCTCGGCATAGGCGGCTACGGTTCCCATCTCAATATTGCTTATGACATTTGTATCAAGAACGCGGTCATTTTCTACATCGATAGGGAATGTTTCGCTCACGGGAATGCCAATAAGCGGGGTTGCCGTTATCTGGATGTTTGCAGTAAAGGGTCCGTCACCATGCAAGATGCCGTTTCCGTTCGTCCTTAAGATGCCACCTAGTGTGAAATTGGCCTCGCCGCTTCCGTCTACGACAATAGGCGAAGGTGTAGTGACCGGGTCATGAAAGGAAAAGGTTGCTGTACCGCTCGGTGGCGCAAAGGTTTGTGGGTCGTTAAAGCTTAAGGTTATTTGTGTTCCTGGCGGGTAACCTGTGATAGTGAAATCGCCTACAGTTGGCGGTACGGCATCGATCATTCCGGGATCAATCGAGAAAGATCCGGCTGCGTCAAGGTTAAGGTCTTGGTTTGAGTTGTTATCAATGACCGCGACGGTGCCGAAATCAAGAGCGAAGTTCTGGGTGATGTCTTGTGAGTGGGCAGGTAAAGTGCACAAGGCCGCTCCGATTACGAATGTATGAAAACGTAAGAGGTTTTGTTTGAGATGCTTGATACGCTGTATCATGGGTTCAAGACAATTTCATCGAAAATGGCACCCGGATTGTAATCATCATAGACGATTACACGGATTTGTCCTGCTTCATCAGGGATATTGCGTTGTAAGACCATGCGCAAATCGCGATGCGTAAGATTGGGAAACATAAAGACGTTTCCGGCAAGTCCGATCTGGTATGGCTCAGAGCCGTCCGCTGGCTCCCACAGAGCCTTTGCAACGGCGAGCGAGACGGCATTTCCATCTGGAATAAGGCGGAATTGTAGCGCGTCGGCTTTAAGGTTGAATGCTTCTTGTTCAAGGATTTCCACTGATTCGATCTTCATGCCGTGCTTGACGCGGCCATGATGGATGATAACAGGAGCATTAAAGGCTACGTTAAGTGCCATACCAACGCCTATATTTTGTTCTACTTGTCGTGGTTCATATACAGCGTAACGCGCCGAGCGAATATGGAAGTGGTATGAGCCTTCTGGTAGATTTTGCGGCTTACGTATGGATAGGCGCACTTTTTGCCTGCCGTTAGGGCCGATTTCAAACTGACGTGGCGTGAAGCGCACGTAGTCTTCTGGGTTGAAGACAGAGTAGAGTGGTTCTTCGAGGTAGTTGTATCCGCCATTCGGTAGTGGCTCTGAGTGTCGGATGCTTAGTGCGACAACGGCTGATTCGTTTGACATATTGAAAATGGTAATCTCACCACTGCGTTCATTTGGCCCGATTACAACTCTTTGGGGGATGATGTTGAATTGCGCATTCGCCATAGCAGGCAAGAAAAGCAAAATGGTTAGTAATCCAACAAAATAACGCATCGGCCGTATCTCCTGTTCATTCATATCAGGTTTAACTTAAATCATAAAAACCCCATCATCAAGACGGGGTTTTTATATAAAGCATGAGAAGAGTATTTATACTTAATTTATAAATTAGTAACCGATATCAATCGTAAATGCACCAGCATATACACCGTCAGAGAGCAGGCGGTCTGCACCTGATGTTGGTGTCGTTAGGTGTACACCGATACGGATAACTTCATCAGTTGCAAAGTCAGCATCCGCAGTGTGTGTAACGTTTGTACCGGATGTAATGTCAGCGTTTGTACCGCCACCAACAAGTTCAGTTGTGTAGTCTGTCACTGTGAAAGTGGACGTACCGTCTGTTGGCGCCGTAGTTGTGACTGGGTGTACGTTGAGTGTTGAGTTAGGTGCTGCACCTACGATGGTGATTTGACCAGCTTGTGCTGCAGAGTTGTCAACAACATACACGAAACCATCAGTGTTTTGCGTCGTTGAAATCGTTCCGCCTGTGTCAATAATCAGATCGTCGGTAGCATCAACATCCGCATAAGCGGCAACCGTACCGAATTCGATGTTTTGGTCAACTGTCAGGTCAAGTACGTTATCAACTGTTACGCCGATAGTTACTGTTTCCTGTGCAGGTGTACCGGAACCTCCAAATTGAGCATGCGCACTAGAAGCAGCGAGCAGCGCGACGGCGGAGGTAGCCGTTAAGGCAAACATTTTTGCTTGAGAGATAAGTTTCATTGTAAGACTCCTTCTTAGTTAATGACCTTTTCATGAAACGGGAAAACCACTACTTGGTTTTATGCTACCCACTTCTGCCATGTATAATTATAGTATCACATATAATTTCTTAAAGCATTATTAATTTTTCGCCACTTGTCAAAATTTTTTTCGTATTTTTTCAGTTTTGAGCAAATTTTAGAAAAACTATAAAGCTTCTGGCATTCATATTGCACTTATCATATACTGAATTCACGTATGTTACAACAGAATGTTGCTAAAGATGCTCTAAAGTTTACGTCGCCTCGTATTATGATTGAAAAAAAGACACAGCACATTGCCTTACTGGTCATAACTCTGCTTTTGAGTGGTGTGTGTGTAGAATCGCCTGCGTTGTCTCAAGAGGCACAATCCGGCCTTACCGGAACAGAGCGCCGCTCAATGGCGCAGCGTTTGCTCAATCGTCTGGGGGATACATATAATAATGAGACAAGTAATAATGAGGCCTCGAGCGCTGAAGAGACGTCCCGCGCGTCGCAGGCCCCGTTATCTCTTACAGAGCCAGCATCTGCACGGGACTTGTCACAATTAGAACAAGCGCCACCCTTGGAGCCCGAAGATCCGGCCCCTGCGATTGATTCTGCTCCTTCTGCACAGCGTCGGGCTGATCCTGTTTATGTTGTGCCGGATGTGGCCGGATCCGATAGCGGGGTAGAGGCATTGCTGCGTAATCTAGCTGAACGACGGGCGGAGGCTGAAAAGCAAAGGAATAGTCGTCTTGATACGGCTAATGCTGGTGGTGATGCTGATAGAGTTGCCGGTAATGTTCAGAGATTTCTGGAATTTGGAACGGCGGTTATTCCGGAGGGAGAATCGCTATTGCTTCGTCCTGTTTCCGGAGATGTGACTTATGATGCCGATATTTTTGCGATCAACCGTGGTGGAGTAGTTTATCTCTCTTTTGAAGATGTGCTGGCAATTTTAGAGTTGGCCATAGAGCTTGATGGTCTTGAGGCGCAAGGTTGGTTCTTGCGTGAGGATTGGGGCTTCTTGATGGACTTATCGCAGGGTAGTGTGATTTCTCGAGAACAGTCTTATGCCGTAGCTCAAGATGACTGGCGTCTGGAGGGTGACGTTTTGTTTGTGAGCGTGGATGCTTTGGAGCAATGGCTTGCTATGGATCTGGAGGTGAATACAGGGCTCCAGTATTTATACGTAGACACTGAGTATCCTTTGCCACTTGTGCAGCGTGTTTCTCGTTCTGAAAGAACCAGATCTAATGAGGTGCGTGAGAACAAGGCTGTTTTACCACGGCTTAAGCCTCGTTACGAATGGTTCGACCCAAATGTATTGAATATTAACTTCAGGAGTAACTTTCGTCGATCCCGCGAGGCGGATACGAAAAGCACTAATCGCCAGACTTCATTTATTATGGAGGGGCAGGCGTTGAAGCATGAATCTTATATGCTTATGAACACAACGGATGAAGACGGTATTTTAAATACAACGGCCAGATTGTCCAAGATCAGTGAAGAGCCAGACCTCCTTGGGCCATTAAAAGCACGCAGTTATGCTTTCGGTGATGTGAATGCGAATACAACAGATCTATTGGGTGGTGGTGGACAAAGCCTTGGTTTCCGTGTTGATAACAATCCGCTTGAATTTCGGGATTTTGATGTAACAGATATTCGTGGTGACGGTGTCCCGGGCTGGGATGTTGAGCTGTATAGAAACAACAGTTTTGTCGGTATACAAAGGGTTGGCGATGATGGCCGCTATGTGTTTGAGGATATTCAATTGTTCCTAGGCGACAATTTCTTTGAAGTTCTGTTTTATGGCCCTCAAGGGCAAATTCGTAAAGAGACCTTGTCGTTGCCTGTCTCGGAAGCGTTTTTTGCGACACAGGAAGACATTTACGATCTGTCTGTGACATTCGAGGATACGCGCTCTTATCAGAAAACACGTCCTGATGATGAAGATCTTGGGACATTAAACGCAATTGGCCAGTACAGATTCTTTCTCGGGCAATCTTTGGCTGAGATATCTGCGCGCTATGCGAGTATTGATGGTGACCAGACGTTGTTTGGCGGTTTGGGGTTAACGCGTACTTTTGGCGGAACTTTATATGGTCTGGATATGGCAGCGAGTTCTCAAGCAGAGGCAGCGGCACAGCTTACGGCAAGACGCAGACTTGGCGAATGGGATGGAAGTGCGAGTTTGCAGCTTGTGACGAATAACTATCAAACCGATGAATCGCCGGCGCAAAACCGTCTGAATTTGACGCTTAACCGTAGTGATATTCCGTATTTTGGTGTTGGATCAGGGTTTCAGATCTCTTCGACTTTGTCCAATCGCTCGGATGGCTCGGATAACTTTGTCACGAATGCGGCGCTTTCACATCGATATGGTATTTTTGGTTTAAATCACCTGCTTCAATATGAAAGTGTAGAGGGTACTGACGGATTTCAGGAAGATGATCTGGGGTATAATTTTAACCTGAGAACTTTTTATAAGCGCTGGCTCGCCCGTGTAGGCGTGAATACAACAATCGCGCCTGATGCTGAGGTTGAGCAATATTTCGCGCAAATCGACTATCGTCAGAGTGATGATTTTTCAACAGAATTGACGCTGGATCATCGTCCGGAAATTGCTTTTACCGAGGCGCGCTTGGGGCTGAACTATTTGCATCCTTGGTTTCGTGTCACGCCTTTTGTCGAGGTGAATTCGGATGATGAGGTTCAGGTCGGGTTGAATTTAAATACCAATTTAATCGCCGACCCGTCGCAGGCTATGCCATTGGTTCAAGGCCGGCGCTCAACAGGTCTCGGTTTTGTTTCAGCTCTTGTTTATTACGATCGTAACGGAAATTTGAAATATGATGACGATGAAGAACCTTTGCCGGGGGTTATGGTCGAGTCGGTGAATATTAAACGACGTGAACGCACGGCAGAGAACGGCTATGCGCTGATTAAGAATCTGAACCCTGTGCGGGCCACAGATATTCGTATTGACCCCCAGAGTTTGCCTGACCCGTTTATGATATCGGCAAACCCCGGAGCTTCGGTTTTCCCCAGAGCAGGGGAGGTGGTCGAGCTATCCTTCCCGATCCATAATGCCGGTGAGGTTGATGGTTCTGTTAAGATTGAAAATCCAACAGGGCGCGTATCTTCGGCACAGTCCATTCGTATGCGCTTGGTTCCGCTTATCAAAGGTTTCGGAAAACCGATGCAGGCACGCACTATTTTGGACGGCTTTTATCTTTTCTCACTTGTTCCGCCGGGGCGTTACGCTCTTTACCCTGACGAAGAAGATGCTCGCGCGCTAGAGGCTGCCCGTCAAGCGCCGAGGATTATTGATGTTGGCTTTGATGGCACATTTGCATTGGGGCAAGATTTTACGATGTTAGAGCGTGATGTGGATGTGCCTATTAAGATTTCTTATCTTGAGGATGAGCTACCGATTCCCGCTCGTGTCTTTGGCGAAGAGCTCCGTAATAAACCTTATTATTTTATACGGATCGAGAAAAAGACAGGCTCACCATTGTTGAAAGTTATTGATAGCATTCGTGCTGAGCGTCGCGAAGAAGAGATTTTAAAAGGTTTGTTCAGCTTTGAGGTCGACGACCCAGAGGCAAGGCGCAGAATTATTCGTTATCGCCCGCCGAATAACGATCCTGAGCGTGCCCATTTTTTATGCCGGGAAATGATTATCGAGGGAGCGCGATGCTTCTTCGAGATTATTCACCCGAATGTTCTCGACCTTCCGATTGATCCCTCTGTTGAGGATTTTGCTTATCAAGAGCCATCACCTCTGGAGCGTTTTGTCGGGCGTGAGATTGCCAAATACAAGGAAATGACACGTGACCCCGAGCTTTATGAGCTTGAGGAAGAGCTTGGGTACTCGATTGAGCGCAAGCCGGGTATTATCCAGCGTGTGCGCCAAGGAGCGCAGGATCTGCGCGATCAGTTCCGCGATCCGGATGCGGAGTATCTTGAGCAACAAAGGGAAAATGCTGATCCGGATGATCCGTTTTATGGCTATGAAGACCCAAGCGTTCGAGCGCAAATCGGGCAGGAAATAGACGAATATCAGGAAAGAGCGGGCGAAGCTCTGCGCGCGATTGGTGATTATTTTAAACGCCGTTCGGAAAAATATGATATTGATCTGGGTAATAACCCTGAGGGGCTGGAGTGATTGATGAATTTTAATTTGAGGAAACGGCTGGAGCAATATCAGCCATACAATGAAGACGAAGAGAATTCACGTGTAAAAATCCTGCACTTTCTTGATAATGAAAAAAATCAGTTTTGTCGCACAAATTTGAAAGGTCATATTACTGGCTCAGGTTTTTTAATCGACAAATCGGGCAAACGAGTTTTGATGAACCTTCATAAAAAGTTGAACAAATGGATGGTTTTTGGTGGGCATTCAGATGGTGATCCCAATACCGAAGATGTGGCTTTGAAAGAAGCGCAGGAAGAATCAGGAATTTTAGAAATTAGACAGATTAGTGGAATATTGGATGTTGATGTGCATCTAATTCCAGAAAATATAAATAAGTTAGAGCCTGCGCATTATCATTACGACATTTGCTTTCTTCTTCAATGCCATGATACTGAAACCTTTGAAGTAAGCGATGAATCGCATGAACTAAGGTGGTGTAATAAAGATCAGGCATTTATTCTAACAGATGATGCAAGAATGAAACGAATGATTCAAAAAGTTTTCTAGAGATTTAACTTCTTTTACTTTTTCTGTGCAATCCTTTGTGACTTCTGTGTCTTTGTAGTAAAAAACTGCTTAAGCGTTTAACGCTCAATGGCTTGTCTTAAAGCGCTTTCGTCATTTTCAACAACAGTGTAGTACTCGTCGCGTTGATATAGGTCGGCTAGGTCTTTGGGTAGTGGAGGTTCAATATCAATTGCTTTCTTGACGGCATCGGGGAATTTGGCCGGATGTGCCGTGCCAAGAACAATAACAGGTCCGTCCAATTTACCGTCTCGAATGTGTTGATTTGCGACGTGCACGCCTGTGGCTGTGTGTGGATCAATAATCATACCGTTTGTCTGGTCATGGATCAGCTTGATTGTATTGAGCGTTTGTTCATCGTCGCAGCGACCTGCCGAGAACGTCTCTCTCGCTTTATCCATTAAATCAGATTCAAGTTTTAAGCTCTTGTTTTGCTTGAATGATTGCATGGTCTGTTCTAACCTCTTGCTATCGCGTTCGAACAGGTCGAAGAGATAGCGTTCGAAGTTTGATGAAATTTGAATGTCCATCGACGGGCTGAGGGATGGGTGAACGCCGTGCATTTTCATCTCTCCGCTTTCAAAAAAGCGTGTAAGGATGTCGTTCTTATTGGTTGCGATAACCAGCTTCTTGATCGGGAAGCCCATTGATTTTAGCGCGTATCCGGCAAAAATATTGCCAAAATTTCCGGAGGGCACAACAAAGGATACGGGCTCGTTATAGCTTTGCAGAGCGTGGGCATAATACACCATCTGTGCGTTGATGCGCCCCCAATTGATAGAGTTCATAGCGGATAGACGGTGTTTTGCCTTAAATTCTTTATCGGCAAATAGGGTTTTCACCATGTTCTGGCAATCGTCAAAGCTGCCCTTTATAGCGATATTGTGAATGTTATCGGCTTGAACTGTGGTCATCTG
>CAXGMH010000021.1:0-27695 GCA_964010795.1 uncultured Alphaproteobacteria bacterium | reverse complement strand
CGACTGAAGGTGAACGCTATGAGCAATGGAAAGCCGTGGCCTTGCCAGAACTTGAGAAAGTTTTTGGCGAGAGCGATTTGTCATTGGAAGATTTGTCTTTTGACCATAACCAGTTGATGGCTTCCAGCGATATAGGTTCTGTCAGGCTCGGTGATCCTAAGGTTCCTGAGAAATTGTTGACCCTCTATAAAGAGCTTGAGGCAAAAGGCGCGCCACAATTCTTGATGTATAATGAGCTGTGTAAGGCGAAGTCGGAATTGCACGAGGATGTTAAGGCCTTAAAAGCCGGAAAATGTCGCAATATAGATGTTTTGAAATCCGAGTGGAATATCGACGTTAAGGCTGCGTTACAGGAGGAATATGACATCTTAAGACAAGATGTACAAAGACTCCTTATCGATCGGGAGCTACCCTATCCGCAATGTATCGATCATGGAAACCGAATGGTGGAAACAGCACCCGGCTATGAGAAAAAACTTCATGTCGTCAGCATGATTTCGCGCTTTGATAAAAAGAGCAATGACCATATGGATCGCCAATATAGGCGCGATCCTGCCGACAGGCAAAAAGAGGGGTGTCGCTGTCTGGATTATGATCTTGGGAAAAACCATATGCGCGGTTCTTGCAAATCGACATCTGTGGGCGCCCTTCTAAACAAAGAGCATATAAGGATTATCCTCGACAATCCTCATCCGGCCTATGTGAAAGTGGTCGAGCCAGCAAGAAAGGCAACTATGGGGCTGACATTTCCGGCAAAAACAGAGCTTGGAATAGATCCTATGGTATGCTCGTTGCTTCCAAGTTGTGAGAGGTTGATATACGATAGTAATGTATACACCCACTCATTAGGGCGTTTATGGGCGCAGGAGCTTGCGAATTGATACACCGCTTGACCACTTTGATGCTTAGCTTTTTGGTTGTTGCTTGTATGAATGCTGATGATTCATCAAAAGAGCCGGCTCTGCTTTCTGCTCAGGTCGATCGTTTGGAGGAGATGATGCAGTCCTGTCGGGAAAATCTGGATTTGTCTGCTCAGGGGTGTCAGTGCATTTTTACCCGCTCTTTGGACACATCACTGTCTAATTACGATCTAAGCGAGTTTTTCTATGATGGCGGAGACCGTCTCTCGCAAGAAAAGACAAGCGCTTTACGCGCTTTGGAAAAACGATGTCGTATCAATTTAAAGGAGGAAATATAATGTTTAAGAAACTAATGATGCTCACGCTTGTCGTGTGTTTCGGTTTTGGCTCTGGTTTTGGGCAAAGTGCCGATGCGGATGACTTGACCTATTATATGGATCTGGAGGAGGCGCTTAAGAAAACGCCTCAGACAGAGACAAAATGGCTCAGCAAGGAATACGGTATGGATTTAACCCAATGGCCGATCCCATGGAAAGAGCAGGTTCGTAACGGCATTACGAATTCAGGCTTCAGCCCATCTGGCGATTATAGTCACAGAAACGAATACTGGGTGCCTTTTGATAAGATCCCCGGAGAAGACAGCTTTCCGATGAAAATGCGGCTTAAATTATCGGCACGTCGCGGCTATCAAAAAGAGGTTGTGCACTCACAATCGACTTTAGGCGCCATTCAAAATGATTTCTCTAAAGAGATGAAGTCTATCACAGATGATTACAGTAAAGGGGTTAAAGACCGCATGGCTGCTTTTATGGCCGAAAGCGAAGCCTTGAAACAAAAAAACAGGGATGAGATGAAAGAAGACCTCGGCCATCTTGGTGAGGTTGATCTTACCCCACAGGAAAGAGACCATGTGGCAAGCACGGGAGGCGATCTTTCCGAGTTTCTGATCCAAAAATATGAGGCGGAGTGTAAAAGTCATTTCCCCGATAGTTCCGGTGGCTGTGATATGGTGGCAAGCAGTCTGGTTGGAAACAACCTGAATAAGTATCTCGTCCCACTTAAGCAGATTTATAAGAATGATAAAATCAAGGATGGCGATGTTTCTCTGACCTATCCAGGTGGGCGCGCATTGTTGCGAATGGATCCGAATGGCTGGGTTACCAATTACAAAGACCCTCGCGAGGACCTTGGTGCGCCAAACTACACCAAAGTCAGCTTCGAGAAGTTGGAAAAGAAGGGCTGGTTTTAAGTACGGTTAAAGACTAAAATAACGGCTGCCCTTATGTGTGAATGGGGCGGCCGTTTTTTTTATCTATAGCAAAGAAACAGAGAAACAAAGAAGCAAAGAAGAGTGATATGAACCCGACGCCTGAAATTAAAAAAGAAGCTAAAACACCTGCTTCTACTGTTTATGAGATTATCTCTTATGAAGGTCTCGAAGAAATGGGGCGGCCGTTACAGTCACTGGCTTGGTCGGCACTTGTCGCTGGGTTTTTGATTTCTTTTTGTCTGTTATGCGAAGCGATTTTGAAGCTTTACTTGCCCGAAGGCGGGAGTAGTTTCCTGATCTATAATCTGGGCTATAGTGTGGGCTTTGTTCTTGTTATTATCGGCCGCTTCCAGCTGTTCACAGAAAACACGATTACTCCGATATTGCCGGTTTATGATGATTTTACCCGTGCAAATATAATGAAGACAGCAAGATTATGGGGCGTTGTGATTACGCTTAACTTTATCGGAGCGTTCCTAATGGCCTTTCTTATCTCCTTTAGCCCCTATGTTTCGGATGAGATGATGGGCTTAATGGTTTCTATTTCGGAGCACGCCATAAGCAACGACTTTGCAAAAGTGTTTTTACTTGCAGTACCTGCAGGGTTCCTTATTGCCTGTCTCGTTTGGCTTATACCAAGCGCAAAAGAAGGTAAGATTTTCCTGATTTTTTTAGTAACCTATATGATAGCAGTGCTTGATTTCGCTCATGTTGTCGCTGGATCAACCGAGGCATTTCTGCTTGTCTTGGAAGGCCATATTGAGGTTGTCGATGCAGCCAGCTTTCTTGTGGCTGCAACGCTGGGTAATGTTTTCGGCGGTACCTGCCTGTTCGCTCTTGTTGCTTATGCACAGGTGCAAAAAGAACTGGACTAGCAGGCAGCCGAGAGAGTGGGGACGTCTTAGTGGCGCGCTATATGTCCTTGCCGGCGCTTTTGAGTCTCACCTGAATATTGCCTCTGGTCGCACGTGAGTAAGGGCAGATATCATGAGCTTTTTCAACCAAGACCTTGGCATCGTCGTCTGAGGCACCTTTGATATGGGCGTCCAGAGTAACCTCAAGCGTAAATCCGTCTTCGGCTTTGCCGAGTGAAACGGTGGCATCGACTTCTAACGCGTCTGCATCAATAGATACGCCTTGCGTTTTTGCTACAGACTTAATGGCTTGGCCAAAGCAGGATGCATAGCCTGCGGCGAAAAGTTGTTCGGGGTTAGTGCCGTCTCCGCCTGATCCGGGAGGGGAGAGTTTAAGGTCTATTTTTCCATCTTTTGAGCGTGCTTGTCCTTCGCGTCCCGCTGTAGCAGAGGCCTGTTCGGTTGCAATGATATCCATGATTCATCCTTTCATTGTGATTACACTATGAAGGTATAGCAATACGCCCCGCGGACAAGGGCGGGGCGTAGGAATAAGATAATGCTAAGCAAGCCCTACTGTGGCTTGAGTAAGGGGTGTTAAAACGCCCATTTCGCTTTGACGTGACCACCAAAGCCTTCGTAGTCTTCAGCAAGGTCGCCTTCAACAGATGCTTCGATTTGCATACTGTTTTGCGTGAAGATGTCGACGCCTGCTCTCAGGTTGAAGGTATCACGGTCAACGGCCTGGCCTTGTGTCGTGAACTCACTGCCGCCGCCGATAAAGCGCGACGTGCTGTCCATACCGTCATCGTTGAATTCATGTTTCCAGCCCAAGCGGAGTTTCGGAACGACAGTTGTTTCACTTTCCAGAGTCACTTCCTTTGCAACCTCGACAGAAAGGTGAGAGCGAACACGGTTCACGGATTCGTCATCATAGGATTGTCCCAAAGCACTGTTTGTTTCGGCATATCCTTCCTGACGCAGATGGGTCACTTCTAATCCTGCCTTTGGGCGGATGACGATACCTTTTTCGAGGTCGTACAGGCGGCTGGCATCAAAACGAATACCATAGTGGTCAGCGCCGAACTCGGCAGATGCAGTGTCTACACCTGTGGCACGTGTTCCTTCATATTCGTGCCGTGCATAAGAGCCGACAACGTCAAGGATAATTTCGTTTCTGAATTGATAAGACCCATAGAGAGAGAGCTGATAGCTATCGATCTCGGCGTTATCGCCAGAGCGGAAGTCTTGCATATCGATATCTGTGTTTGTGTAGCCAAAAGCGATACCAAGAACAGAGTCTTCGGTCGGTGTTACGTCATACCCCATCATAAGGCCGCGGCTGAAGCTTTCATAACCGGCGAAGCTGTCTTCGAGGTCTTGATTGCCTTTATAGGCTGTCGCCTGTCCCCAGAAGCTGTTCGGATCTAAAAGAGTGTTTTTCACAGCAGACAGAGATTCGCCACCATTGGCACCTGTGGGTTGATAGGACTGAACGGCGTTGATTCGTCCGCCGATCTCATTGATGCCGCCTTGCAAAACCTGTGAGGTTACATTTGTAACCGTTGCGCTTGTATTTGGCGTTGTCTTTTTCAGGGCATCTGCGCGAGGCCCCTCCGATAAGCCGCTTAGTGTTGTGAGGGCTGCGTCAAAATCAGCTGGAAGAGGTCCACCACCTGTCACAAGGCCATCGAGAACTGTTGCGGCGCCAAAAGTTACACTATTACCGGAGACAGGAACAAAATAGCTGGAGCCTGCAAATTGTGTCTGTCCAACGTTGATGTTATCGAGTGCGAGGTTGAAATAACCTTGGTTGTCTACTTGTACAAATCGAAAGATGACATTTTGTCCGATATACGGTGTCAGTTCAGTTGTCACGTCAACGCTTACCGTGGTCCAGTCTTGAGTGGCAGGATCACCTATCTGGGTTTGATAGGCAGTGACGATAATATCGTTGGGGTCTAGGGTATCTAAGGCACTACCTGGCGCTAGAATATCAAAGCGCGCTTGCTGGTTGGTTGAGCCTGAGTAACTCAGGGAGTTTGGGGTTGAATAGGAGCCAGCGCCATTGTTGATCGCAATATCAAAAAAGACCTGGTTGGTACCGCCTCCGACGAGAAAGTTCTGAGAGATGAAACTATTACCGGGGCTGGATTGTGATGTGTAAATGTAGTTGTCACCAGTAATTGAGGGGTTGATTGTACCAGCCGAGGCATTTGTGGTGCCGGATGTAACTGTGATGGGGTTGGCTGAGCCGTTGACTGTTACTGTCCAGCCATTTAGGCCGTCTTCAAATCCACCATTCAAGATGTTTGCGTTTGCCATCGACAGCACGAAAGGAGTGAGGGCTGTTCCCATTAGAACAGCTTTCCATAGAGGTGTTGTTTTAAAAGTGGAAGAGGGCTTTTGTGTCATAGCATATCTTTCAGGTGGTTAATTCTTTAAGACCTTAAGTATCAGGAATTTCCAAGGCAAAGTAAATAGCCTGAAATTAAAAAGACGTTAAGATAATGACTGTAAATGCTGAGGGTTCTACGGTTTTTCGTAAGCCCAGCCTTCAAAGCGTTTCATGAAAACCAGCCCGATGAAAACCAGCCATAATGTGCATCCCATCGCATAGGGCAGGTTTGTAAACATAGGATCGGCCTCATACGCTGTAAAAAGGCCGTCCCGCATGATGGACGCATAATGGACGAGCGGGTTATAGGAGAGCCATGTTAAGTAAGGCTCGCTGAGAACACGAATAGGGAAAATAAACCCTGATGTGAAGAATATCACACGGGAAATCGTTTGCACCACTAAATCCATAAAATGGAAGCGGCCGGCCAGTGGTGCGAAGAAAAGGCCGAGTCCCAAACCTGTAAGGTAAATCAGCGTATAGGCTAGGACAGTCTGGCCGAAATCTTCAATCAGGAATGGATGGCCGAGTTGGCTGGCCAGTAACAATAATATTGTAAAGACCATAATATTGATGATGGCCTCTATGAGGGCTCGCGCCGTGAAGATATGTATGGATTGTACGGGTTGGAAAACACGTAGTCTTTTATGCACGTTAAAGACAGGGGTCATTTTCGCAAATCCCGAGTGGAACAGAAAATAAGGCACAATTCCTGAGATCAGGAATAAAACATTAGAGATGTTTTCGTCACTGCTGAAATTGAGTGCGGCTTTGATGGACACAAGTATGATGACCTGAACCATTGGCAGGAGAAACACCCATGCCAAAGAAAGCGGATTGCGCCCAAGCCGCTTTTGAAAATCCGACAACATCAAGGCGTGAACGGTTCTATGAAACGGATGCGGATTTTTCGTGTTGCTCTTTATCATAAGAGCCAATATTGGCCTATTATCCCGCACGCGTAAACTGTAATTTGCCCGCAATTATGATTAGGCATCTTTTGATGGCGGTGGGTGTAGTCTATACCGGAACTATCTCTTGCTTGCTCTTGTGAATTGAATGTATATGCTTTTTTAAAAGGATGCTAAATGCGTAATGAAGATAATCGGAGAAAAGAAGTCACAGCCTATTTCCTAATGGTAGGCATATTGGCTGTTTTTATAATACTCATGATCGCGCTACCAATTGCCAAATATGTCGGGGCATTTTGAATGTGGTTAAAATTCGGCATTCCCTATATGGTGTTAATCACGCTTGTCGATCTTTTGTTTAAAATGATCGCGCGGTGGGATATTCACCCTATGTATTTTACTTGTCAGGCTATGATATTTGGTGGATTTACACTCCTGACTGCATCTCGCCCCGGTCCTTTAGGGCTTGAGACATTAAGAGCGCCGGCAACTTGGGCTTATGGTCTCCTGTTTTTATGCAGCAATGCGATATTCATTACCTCTCTTATCTATCTTGATATTGTCACAGTCAATTTGATCACAGCCAGTAGCATTATCGTGACCTTTGTCATGTCTTTTTTGTTTATGGGGCGAAATCGTTTCACTTATTTTCGCTCTCTGATGCTTTTAATAATAGGGGGAGGTGTCGCCTTTATCATTTCACAATTGGCGGTTGATACACAAACAATTGCGGTTTTGGTTGCAATCGCTTTTGCGCTCGCGCAAACGATACGGGTCTTCATACAAGAAACCCATAAAACCAGCATTTTAGCAAAAGATGACTTTGTAACAGAATGTCGTGTGACCGGATTAACGCTTGGTGTAACGGCAGTGATCTTTACAATTTCCCTGTCCTGTTTGGCCTACATTGGATTCGCGACACAAAATGAAATCCTGCTGAAGCTCGTGCCCTCAGCAGAGCAGATTTTCAGTATCGAGTCTTTATTCTTCGCCGCCTTTTACGGCATCTTATTGCTTTCGACATTGCGCTACATGGAGTTTTTCTGGATCAAGAAAATTAAGGCAGAACGCTTTGTTTTGCTTATGACGATCTTGCCTGTTATAACGTTCGGCTTTGAGTGGTTGGCTGATTTGGCTGGGCTGATTTCATTTGCCGGTCTAACTTGGCCGCAGATCATCGCTGGTGTGGCTATCGTCATAGCGGCCTTGGGGCTGGAAATATCCGAGACGCGGGAAGAGCGCCGCAAGCAAGAACGCGTCCTGCCCTCAGAGACAGCTCAACCGCCTTGGAAAGGCTAAGTAAAGAATGGCGGAGACGGAGGGATTCGAACCCTCGAGGCGTTTCCGCCAACCCGCTTTCCAGGCGAGCGCCTTAAGCCACTCGGCCACGTCTCCGCATTGAATTTATGGGTGTAGAGAAACTTTTTGTAAAATTCAAGTGTTTTCCTGTCATTTTGACATAAGCGTTTCTTCGTTTGCTGTCGTTATTTAAAAGGAGAGTTGCTATGAATAAAGATTATATTGTTCTTGCCTGGGTTTATTGGGATGAAGGTGCTCGAAAGAGGATTTTTGACAATCTTGAAAGAAGAGTTGACCAAAACTATCCGCATGGCCATATCTCAGCAAGAGTAACTCCTGCCCGATCTAATCCTGCCCCAGTATAAACAGATATTGTTTCAAAAATGGACGCGGCGTTCAATGGCATCAAAGGCGTCAACGAGACGGCGTAGCTCTGTTAAAGGTGTCTGATGGCTGTCTACGCGCAGGTCGATCGGATAAAAACGTTGGTTCGGGTAGTGTATGCTATAGGCTTTGACAACGGCGGCCTCTTGCCCCCGCGCATCTCCACCTGCATTTTGTCCGGCCTCAATAGCGTCAAGCAGACGCTTGGTGAGGGAGCGCTCTCGTGAGGCTTCAAACCTGTTTGTCATCTGGGTGACGACATCTTTTGTGGCAAGTGTGTTGCCTGCGGCTATACAGTTTCGGCCTTTGTTCTCGTGATAGGGGGCTGAACACTTTTCGCCACAATAAGAGGTCATTTCTCCGCGAAGGTTACAGGCGAGGATTTGTCTAATCTCGGGTTTGCTGTCCTGTTCGATTGCAATTTTTATCGCGTCTTGTGGGCTTTTTCCGGCCTCCATAGCGTCCAGTATGGTGTAGGCTGTTTGTGCATATGAGCAGTTCTGGACGGCGACAAGGCCGACAGAATGTCGAAAATAAGGCAGACATCCGCCTAGTCCTGTCCATTTGCTTGCCGCAGCGATGCCGATCATCTCAAGTTCAGGGTCAAAGCCGATAATAGAAAAGGTCATGTGTTCTCTCTTTTTCTCTGTTTGTCAGGCTTGTGTTTAATTTAAGTGGCTCTTAACTAGCTCAAATAGACGCTCCAGATCCTGTGGACGGGATAAAGAGTGATCTCCGCCTTCGATAAACTCCAGCTGTACTTGATCTGAGGCAAAGGCATCCCTGACCCTTTTGCACTTTTCCGGTGGCACGACCTCATCATTGAGGCCTGAAAGGATGTGCACAGGGCCTTCATAGGCAATTCCTTTATTCAGAAGAAAGCATTCTCGACTATCCTCGATCAGGGTTTTCGTGAAGATATAGGGCTCGTCTGAATAGGTGTTTGGCTGTGTGAAATATCCATGCTGTTTATAAGAGGCTTTCTGTTGTTCGCTCATGCCCTCCAGGAATTCGTCGGTAAAGTCTGGGGCGGGATTGATGGAGATCAGCCCTGCGACGCGGTTTGTAAGCTTCTGAGCTAAAAGATAGGATATCCAGCCACCCATAGAGGAGCCGATCAAGAGAAGTGGCTGCTCTTTATCAGCGACATGGTCGATGACGCTGAGTGTATCTTCGCTCCAGCTTTTTATTGAGCCATCCTCGAACTTCCCGCCCGACGCACCGTGACCGCCATAATCCAGTCTCAGGTAATTAAAGCCATGGGCTATGGCTTTGGCTTCAAGAAAGATGGCTTTTGAGCCGTTCATGTCAGAGCGAAATCCGCCAAGAAAGACGACCAAGGCTTGATCTTTGTCACCGCTTGCTGTGTGAACATAGGCGAGATCGTAGCCATTTGAGCCTTTGACGGTTTGATATGTCATGATAAACTCCCGTAAAATTGATTTGTTTTTGGCTGAAGGCCTTAATTTTGAAAGAGAGTTTATCATCTGATGTCATTTGAACAACCTGTGATTTTACAAATTATCCCTGAATTGGGCCCGGGTGGAGCGGAGCAGGGCACAATTGATATGGCGGCGGCTATTGTTGAGGCGGGCTCAAAAGCACTCGTCTGTTCGGCGGGGGGATCTCGTGTGCATGAATTGCGCCGCATTGGGGCTGAGCATATTACAATGCCGGTGAACTCGAAGAATCCAGTCAAGATTTTCCAAAATATCAAGCGACTGGAAAAGGTCATTGCTTTGCACGGTGTGGATATTGTCCATGTGCGCTCACGTGCTCCGGCATGGAGCGCCTATTACGCTTGCAAGAATATGGGTGTGCCTATGGTCACGACATTCCATGCGCCCTACAATATCAAAAGCCGTCTCAAACGTATGTATAATGCGGTCATGGCAAAGGGGCGTCGGGTGATTGCCATCTCTCGCCATGTTGAGCGCTATATTCACAATAACTATGTGGTTGACCCCTCAAAGGTAAGGCTTATTCATCGCGGTACGGATCTCGATAAATTTCACCCCGCGCAGGTCAAGCCTGAGCGTATGATTAAGTTGGCCAGAGAATGGCGTGTGCCGGACAATACGCCTGTTGTGATCTTGCCCGGGCGCTTGACGCGCTGGAAAGGGCATCTCGAATTTCTTGAGGCTGTACGTCTTTTGGGACGTTCTGATGTCTTTGTACTGTTTATCGGTGCGGATCAGGGGCGCAAGAAATATGCGCAAGAGGTTGAGCAGGCTATTCAGGAAAAGGGGTTGTCGCGTCAAGTTCGTATGGTCGGCCATTGTTCGGATATGCCCGCGGCTTTGATGCTTGCCAATGTTGTAGTTTCCGCGTCTATTGAGCCTGAGGGGTTCGGTCGTGTTCCGATTGAGGCGCAGGCAATGGGGCGTCCTGTAATTGCTACGGCACATGGCGGTGCTATGGAGACGGTCATTGACCGTGAAACAGGCTGGCTGGTGCAGCCAGGTGATGCCAAGGAAATGGCGCAAGCGCTCGAAGAGGCATTGTCTCTAGACGATCAGGCCCGCCAGTTGATCGGACAAAAGGCTATGGCGCATATTGCTGAGAGCTTTTCTAAAAACCTTATGTGTGATAAGACGTTAGATGTCTATGCTGAGATTTTGCGTGAACGCTATGCGGATTATCTTAATGCAAAACGCCAGCAGGCTGCCTAGGGTGTATTTATGCGTATTTTAATCATTAAACTCAGTGCTTTGGGTGATTTCATTCAGTCGTTGTCTTCTGCAAAGGCGATCCGTCAGGCGCATCCTGATGCGGAAATAACATTGCTCACTACGAAACCTTATGTCGAGCTGGCAAAGGCAACCGGTTATTTTGATGATATTGTGATTGATAAGAGACCTAAGCTTTATAATGTTCCTGAGGTTTTAGGGTTAAGAAACGCCTTAGTATCAAGGTCTTATGATGTTGTCTTTGACCTGCAAAATAACGGCCGGATGAAGGCTTATCGCGCGATGCTGCGTGGTCACCCTGCATGGTATGGTCACAAGAATAGGCAAGAGCGTAAGATGAGGGCTCGTGATCGACACAGGCTTTTTCTTGAGCGTGCCGGTATCGCTGATGTCGTGCGCGATGATTTAAGCGCTATTAAGCCCAATCAGGACGTGTCTTCTTTGGGGATAATGACGCCTTATATTTTGTTTGTGCCGGGATGTTCCCCGCAACACCCGGAAAAGCGTTGGCCTGCAAAATTCTACGCGAAATTAGCGCAGTTGGCTGCTCAGAAGGGATACCAGCCCGTTATTTTAGGGACTTCTGCGGAGGAGAGAGAGGCAAAGCATATCGAGGATTCTTGTGAAAAGGCGTTAAATCTGGTCGGTAAAACCAGCTTGCTTGACCTTCCTGAGCTGGCGCGAGGTGCTGCTGGCTCGGTCGGGAATGATACGGGGCCTATGCACGTGATCGGGCCGACAGGCTGTCCGTCTCTTGTTTTGTTTTCGGCCTTGTCTGACCCTGATCGTCATGTGCCGCTTGGTGATGATGTTCATGTATTGCAGCGCGATGATTTGGGAAATTTATCCGTCGATACTGTGTCAGGGGCGTTATTGCCGATATTAAGATAAAGTATCGTGTGTGCTGCTTTATATGTGACTTTGCAGGCGCGCGAAATAATTTGCAAGTATTTTGTTTTTGGCTTAAAAAGCGCAGATGAAAAATGAACAGGCAACAGCAGCAAAACGCAGTCCAGTCCTTGGGATGGTATCTCTTGGATGTCCAAAGGCATTGGTTGATTCCGAACGGATCATGACACATCTTCGTGCCGAGGGGTATCGCTTCTCTCATAGCCATGAGGGGGCGGATGCTGTCATTGTCAACACCTGCGGTTTTCTTGATAGCGCCAAGGAAGAGTCTTTAGCGGCTATCGGCGAGGCTATGCGTGAAAATGGCAAGGTCGTTGTTACAGGCTGCATGGGTGCTGAGCCGGAGCAGATTGAGGCTAAATACCCGAATGTCATAGCAATTACAGGGCCGCAGCAATATGAGGCCGTAGTTGATGCTGTTCATTCGGCTGTTCCTCCCATGCATGATCCCTATGTTGACCTTGTGCCCGAGGCCGGGCTTAAATTGACGCCACGTCATTATGCTTATCTCAAGATCTCTGAAGGCTGTAATAACCGCTGTAGCTTTTGTATTATTCCTGCGCTGCGCGGTGACCTGGTCTCGCGCCCGATCCATCATGTTTTGCATGAGGCTGAAAAACTGGCCAAATCAGGTGTGAAAGAGCTGCTTGTGATCTCTCAGGACACAAGTGCTTACGGTATGGATTTGAAATATAGCGAGGGTAAATTCCACGATCAGGTTTGGAAAACAAAGTTCTATGATTTATGCGAAGCATTGAGCCAGTTCGGTATTTGGGTGCGTTTGCATTATGTGTATCCGTATCCTCATGTCGATCAGGTTATGCCATTGATGAATGAGCGCAGGATTTTGCCTTATCTCGATATCCCGTTTCAGCACGCTTCTCCTCGGGTGCTTAAGAATATGCGCCGTCCAGCGCATCAGGAAAAAACCTCTGCCCGCATTCATAAGTGGCGCGAAATGTGCCCTGATCTTACGGTGCGCTCAACCTTTATTGTCGGCTTTCCCGGTGAGACGGACGAAGATTTCGATATGTTGCTAGACTGGTTGCAAGATGTGCGTCTCGATCGTGTAGGCTGCTTCCAGTATGAGCCGGTGAAGGGCGCTCGCTCTGAGGATATGGGGCTTGCTGAGGTGCCTAAGGACGTCAAAGAAGAGCGCTGGCATCGTTTTATGCAGGTGCAACAGAAAATCTCCGCAGAAAAACTGGCGGCTAAGGTCGGCTCCACTCAGGAGGTCTTGATTGACGCGGTGGACGAGAATGGTGCGGATGGGCGGACACAGGCTGATGCGCCCGATATTGACGGCAAGATTTATTTGCGCGATGCTAATGGCTTGAAACAAGGTGATATCGTGCAAGTAAAGGTCGAAGATGCGGATGATTACGACTTGTTCGGTGTGCCTCTAGCCACGGAGAAATAATTCCAATGAAAATCAAGCGTGCACGCTTACTATCCGGATTTCTGAAAAAGCCGCCCGGAACGGCTCCTGGTACCTTGCCTGAAGAGGCGTCACAGGACTTTCACCCGACCACAGCCCAGCTTATTCGTTATGATGATGCTCAGCTTAATGAGACAGGCTATGAGAATGCTCAGGCTTTGGCGACAGATTTGCCGCGTGACTTAAGCGAGGGGCGCGGCAAAAATGATGTTGAGTGGCTCAATATCGACGGTTTACAAAATATCGAAACGATCAAACAGGTTAGCGCTCATTACCGTCTGAATTATCTTGCGATGGAGGATGTGTTTAATTTGCATCACCGCCCAAAGGCAGAGATTATTGATGATACACTCTTCCTGATTATGCGGATGCCCATCCTGCGCGGAGATGAGCTGGACAACGAGCAGGTTAGCCTTTTTTTAAAGGATGGACAGCTGGTGACGTTTCAAGAGCAGCGGGGCGATAGCTTCGGGCCGGTACGCGAGCGTTTGCGTAATGGCGGTAAACGTATCCGTTTCTTGAGTGCTGATTATCTGGCTTATACGCTCATTGATTCTATTGTTGACGGTGTGTTTCCGGTTCTGGATTATTTTGACGGCCAGCTGGTCAGCCTCGAAGAATGCGTCATGGAAGCACCTGAAAAAGACGTTTTGAAAGATGTGTATCAGATGAAGCGCTCATTACGCTCGTTGCGTCAGTCGATATGGCCGATGCGCGAGGTCTTGCAGACAATATTATTTGAAAAGCTCGATACACAGGTCTCGTTTTTTTCTGATAGCACGCAGCCCTATTTGCGTGATTGTTACGACCATCTCGTTCAGATCATTGATATATTAGAAACAATGCAAGAGCGTAGCTCAAGCTTAATCGACCTTTATATGTCGTCTGTTTCCAACCGTATGAATGAGGTTATGAAGGTTCTGACCATCATCGCAACCATCTTCATTCCTCTGGGCTTTATTGCCGGTCTTTACGGGATGAATTTTGATCCCGATGTTTCGCCATATAATATGCCTGAGCTAAGCTGGTATTACGGCTACCCGATTGCAATCGGGCTGATGCTGTTTATTGCTGTTGGCTTAGTGGCTTATTTCTGGAAAAAGGGCTGGCTTGGTAAGTCCTAAAGCGCCTGTGCCAGTTTTATGAACTCTGCAACACTGAGCTGCTCTGCGCGTAATGTTGGTTCTATGCCTGTCTTTTCAATTGCTTTTGTGTAGCTCTTGAGCGACTGCCTTATCATTTTCCGGCGTTGACCAAAGGCTGCTGCAGTGATTGTTTCTATGGCCTCGAACGGTACATCTTCAGGGTATTTGCGTGGCTGTAGGCGAATGACGCTTGAATGTATCTTTGGCGGTGGCGTGAAGGCGCTTGGTGGGAGGCGCATCACTTCCTGTGTGTGGCATAGCCATTGGCTGATAACGCTGAGCCGCCCATATGTCTTTGAGTTGGGTTGTGCCGTGATACGGTCGCCGACCTCTTTCTGGAACATGAGTATCATTTCATCAATAGAATCGGTAGTTTGCTTTATGTGTCTAAGCCAGTTTATAAGAAGTGGTGTCGCAATATTATAGGGCAGGTTAGCGGCAATGACGCCTTTCTTAGCGCCTAGGAGTGAGGCAATGTCGATGTCTAAAGCGTCGGCATGGATAAGCGTGAGGCGACCTTCTGCGACTTTTTCTAGGGGCTGTAAGGCTTCAATACAGCGCGGGTCATATTCTACTGCGATAACTTTATCGGCGTCACTTTCAAGCAGTGCTCGTGTCAAACCGCCAGGGCCGGGGCCGATTTCGACGGCGATCTTTCCTGAAAAGTCAGAGGCTTGACGAGCGATTTTTCGTGTCAGATTGAGGTCGAGAAGAAAGTTCTGCCCAAAGGCCTTTTCTGCGCGCAAACCATTCTCATTAATCACATCGCGCAGAGGAGGGAGGGCAGAGGCGTCAAAGCTCATATGTTTTATAGCCTGCGCTCAATAAAAGCCGAATTGCGTAAGTCGCGCAGGTAGCGCACGGCTTCGCGCTCTAGCCTTTCCGTTCCGATCTTGTTGAAGATCTGGGAGCGAACTGCCTGCATATCCAGTTCTGCAGGGGCAAAGCGAATTTGACGTTTATCTTGTAAGAGCAGGATGTGGTAACCAGTTTGTGAGCGAATTGGGTTTGAGACATTACCTTTGCTCATGCGACTAGCAGCCTCTCTGACAGCGTCAGAAAGCTGGTCTTCTGTAACCCAGCCAAGCATTCCGCCTTGCGCAGCGCTTGCGCTTTGGGAGAATTGTTGTGCCAGAGCAGGGAAGGGCGCACCATTTTGCTTTATCTCATTTGCAATGTCGTTTGCTAGCCTCTTGATATCATTGTCTTTTTGTTGCTCGGGGAGGGGGAGGAATATCTCTGCGAGCAGGTATTCTGTCTTTCCGGCTTGTTCTTCCAATCGGTCGATTTCGGCTTGGACATCGTCGTCACTGACCTGAATGCGAGGGCGAACGCGTTGCTGGACAAGGCGGCTCCATGCCATTTGAGCGCGAATTTGACGGGCAAGTGTTGATGGTTCGATGCCAGAGTCCTTCATGCTTTGTGCAAATTGATCGAGACTCATATTGTTCTGACGAGCAAGCTGTCTCATGCCTTCGAGAATGTCATCATTAGAGATGACGATTTCATAACGAGAGGCTTCTTGAATCTGCAATGTCTCTTCTATTAAATTGGATAAAGCTCTTTGTCTAACACGCTGTAAAATATCAGGATTATTGGGCAATCTTGCATTTTGTCGAATAAGGTCAAAGCGGGCATCGAGTTCATGACGTGTGATGACGTCATCATTGACCACAGCCACGATTCTGCCGCCTTCTTGTGCAAAGGTGGCGGAAGAGGTGAGAGTGGTGCTCAAGCATAGAAGGCCGAGAAATAGGGATAGAATAATCTTCATTAGGATACATCTTTCAATTTCGAAGGGGAGTTTGAGGGCGACTCAGTCTGAGCGCCGTAGTGAATGCGGGCTACAGGTGCTGCATCCTCGTCCTTGCTAAAGCGTTCTCCTCCCGGTTTAAAGCGGGAGAGATAGCTCGGTAGAACGCAATCAAGCGGTGTCGGTGTAATCCCGAGATCGGATAGGCCGATATCGCCGTCTTTAACAATATTGTCGGTTTTAAGGGATGTTACCTGATCGTTTGTCAGCAAAGGCTTGGGGAAGAGTGACAGGATAGAGGCCTGTACTCTTGCAATTCCCCAGGGAAGCGACATTAGTGCACGCTTGCGGCCTGTAAAGCGCATCATCTTTTTCATGAGCTGTTTGAAGCTTAAAACTTCAGGCCCGCCGAGAGAGAGGATTTGCCCTCTGGTTTGACCCATCTGTAAACATTGCATAATAGCCTGCGTTACATCTTCGACATAAACGGGCTGGAATTTGGTCTGCCCACCACCGATAAGTGGCAATGCAGGTAAGATCATGCTCATTCTGGCAAACATATTGAAAAAGCTGTCACCGGGACCGAACACAATGCTCGGGCGAATGATTGTCGCTGTTGGGTAGCTTTGCATGATAGCGTCCTCGCCATCACGCTTGCTGGCGGCATATTTTGAGGCGGATTCCCTGATGCCCAGTGCGGAGATATGGATGAAGCGCTCTACATTGTGCTCGGAGGCTGCCTGAGCAATAAAGTCAGGAAGTTCGACATGAGCTTTTTGAAAAGCATATTTCTTAGGCTCGTGTAGAATGCCGACAAGATTGATAACGATATCGGCTCCTTTAACGGCGCGTTCAACGCTTTCTTTGTCGCCCGTGCATCTAAGCGGGACGATTTGTCCAACACGACCATTAGGACGCAAGTCATAAGCCTTTTGCGGATGGCGTGCGGCTATGCGCAAGGTTGCGCCGGTTTGCGCCAGCTTTTTCACCAAAGAATGGCCGATAAAGCCAGTCCCGCCAAAAATTGTGATATTTGTGTTTTGATCTATCTTCATGCAGTTTAATATGACTTTCACAACACGGAATGTCTAGGGATTAATGACACAAGACGATATAGAATCGGGGATGGAAAGGGTAACTGCGGGGGTGGTTTTGCAGGCTTATGCGCAGGGCTATTTTCCTATGGCTGAAAGCGGGCAGGATAAGGGCTTTCAGTGGATTTATCCCTATGAGCGCGGTATTCTTCCCATTGAAGACTTTCACATACCGAAATCACTACTCAAATTCTTACGAAAAAATCCGTTTAAGGTCACGGTGAATCAAGAATTTGAACGAGTGATTAAGGCCTGTGCGCAAACCTTTACGGGCACTGAGCGTGAAGAAACATGGATCAATGATGATATTCTGGCTTTGTATCTTGAGCTTCATGATATGGGGCACGCACACAGTGTCGAGGTTTGGGATAAAATCTCGGGAGATTTCTGCGGTGGCTTGTATGGTTTAAGTCTCGGTTCCGCTTTTTTCGGGGAAAGCATGGTTTCTTTGCGGAGCAATGCCAGCAAGACTGCGCTGTGTTATCTGGTCGCGCGTTTACACGCTCAGGGCTTTGTCCTTTTGGATGCGCAATTTCCCAATGACCATTTAATGCAATTCGGCTGTCAGACCATAAAGGATCAGGAATATATGGGTATGTTATCGGATGCGCTTGCCGCTCACGCTCAGTTTTATTGCGCGGAAGAGCTCGGTGATGCCGGTGTATCGGCGGCTGCGTCGGAGTCGTTTTGGTCTGTGTTTTTGCAGTCTAGAACCCAGATGTCGTAAATCGGGTGATCCATAGAGGCCAGAGCGGGGGATGAGGCAAACATCCAGCCGCTGAATATCCAGCGCGATTCTTGCTGGCGATTGACTTCCCAAATTTGCAGGAAGGCAGAGGCCTCCGGCTGTTCAATAGGCGGGCGTTTGCGGCACGCCATAACTTTCATATAGACCTGTCCGTAAGATAGCGTGCTGCCGACAGGTGCTTCGAAAGTCGCTGTTCTAGCCGTGATTTTATCCAGAGACTGTAAAACGGCTGTGTTGTAATCTTCGTACTCTGCGCGCGCAGGAGCGCTTGCGCATAAGAGTAGTGCGAACGCGCATAACCCTATGAGAAAACTTGATTTACGGAATTTGAGATCGATGCTCATACGTTCGCCCACCTTAAGGTGTTTGCGACTGGGATTGGTTGCCGCTGCCCTGCATAGAGAATATAAACTGTCCTAAAAGGCGCTCAAGATTTTGTGCATCTTGGGTATAGCTAATCATGCCGCCTTGCGCGATCATATCTTCGGATGCGCCCGGTTCCAGAGCGAGGAAGCTCCCGCCAAGTAGGCCTTCACTGCTGATAAGAGCCGCTGTATCCGTTGGCAATTGCAGGTCAGGATCAAGGTTTAGTGTCACCTTAGCCAGATAGAGCTCAGGATCGAGTTCAATCTTGCCTACGGTTCCGACCTTGACACCACTGATGCGGACATCAGATCCGTTATTCAGGCTGCCCAGCTCCGAAAAGCGCGCGCTTACCTGATATCCTGTTTTAGACTCGACATCGGCTGCACGGTAACTGAATGCGAGAAAGACACCCGCCAAAATCAATACGATGGCACCGAAGATTGTTTCAACAATATTGCGTTTCATAGCTTAGACATACCCTTGTTTTTACAAGCTGGCAAGATGCTTTATTCGTCCGGTACCCATGCTTGATAATCGCCTGTGGCTTTGTCACGCTTGCCACCGCTGAGCACGTGACCCGGTGGGCGGTAGGCCTCATAGGTTCCTGTCAGGTTCGGCACATGGCCTTTTTGCCATGGTTTGCGGTAAAAACTTGTGTTTTCCGATGGAACGTCATCACTTTGGTGGTGAAGCCAGCCATGCCATTCAGGTGGCACTTGCGACGAATCATAAGACTTTTTATCCTTAGGCTTCACCCAACGGCGCGGTTTGTAGTAACCTGGTCTGGCTTTGCCTTCAAAATAACGGTTGCCCATGCCGTCTTCACCTACGAGTTTGCCGTTTTGCCAAATCGTCAGAAAGTCATAGAGCGGAGAGCGGACTGAAAATATATAGTGCAGCATCTTATTTCCTAATTAATCACATAGGCTTTGATCTTTTCACAATCACCCCGTCCAATCAAGCGCAGATGTAAACTCATGTTACCTTTGCATGGCGGCGTTAAAGGGTGGCCGCGCTTGGTTTTCGTGTATTGCGAATAAAATTTGCCAGACGTTGTCCGGCATCAATTAGATGCGGATTGGCTGATGATTCAGGGCCGTAGCCACAGATATATAGCCCGCCCAAAGGAATATCGGCCATAATAGCGTGGTGGGAGAAGCGTTTCCTCATAAGCTGTGCAATGGCTTGCCCGCCACCTGCAAGGTCAAGGTTAAGAGGGCCTGCGGTCTTTTCCAGTGTCTCGCCTGTGATGGTGATGAAGTGCGACACGCTATCGCGGAAGCCAGGTGCAAAAGCCTCTACCGTTGCGACCATAGCCTTTGCTGCGGCGATTTTGTTTTCGTCATTATCAGGTAGATCAGGCTCAAAATATTGACCGATCAACGAACAGGGAACACCGCCATCATAGCTTAGGTCGTCACTGCGCATAGACGGTAAAACCATAGACACGCCCGGTCGCTGTGAGCCGCCTTGTGATTTGGTGTCAGCCAGAGCTTTGCGCATGAAATCAAGATCAGGGCATAAAACGATTTCACCCCCCAAAAACTCGGCTGGATTTTTCTGGCCTTCGAGGCAGGTGAAGTTCGGGATATCTTGTAGCAATAATTTTGCACGGATAAAGCCGTTGCTGTTTTTAAATGCATTGAGTTTAAGCTGGAAGTCAGGGGCAATCTGCTGTCCTTCGGGTAGCATATCCTCAAACAACAATCGCGGATTGATGTCTCCAATAACGATAGGAGCCTTGTATACACCATCATCTGTTTGCACACCTGTTACAGTGCCACCTTCGATTATCAGTGACTCGGACGCTGCGTGTGTGGCAAAGGTCACGCCGTTGGCAAGGCCGGCATTGGTTAAGGCTTTGAAAAAGGAATGCATGGAACCGCGCAGTGGTTGCCAATCGCCTTGAAACAATGTGCGTTCCCCTGTGGCCATGATATAGCCTAAAAGTAGCGAGGCTGTGCCGGCTTTATCAGGATTGGCCATCGATCCGAAACAGCTTTGGAACGCCAGTAATCCCTTGAAACGGTCGCTTTCGAATGTCTCATCGAGAAATTGTGACAGGCTTTGGGTCATGATGCGGGCGAACAGCCCTTGTAAATCACGGTGGTCATCGGTGAGGTGGCGTGCCGTATCAAACAGCGCCCAGATATCTTTCCACCCTTTTTCGGTATAGTCGGGGATATCGGTGTTCACCTGACCGAAGAGACCTGCCAGCATCTGAAGCTCTTCACACAAAGTGTGAAAGCGTTCCATGTCACCCTTATTTGCATCATCGGCTGCGTAAAAACGCTGATTCGAATCTGTCGAGCTGTAGAAGAAGTCGCCTTCCATTTGCGGAGCAAAAAGGCTTGGCTTTGCGTCTTTCATTGAAAATCCGTGACTTTCAAGTTCCAGATCACTGACAAGTGCCGGCGGAATATGAACCGGCCTGTGCGCGCAAGGACCAGTCATGGCGCTTTCGTGGAACGGATTATAGGGGGTGGCGCCTACTTCTGGAGAGGGGCTATCGAGGACGCAGACTTGAAAGCCTGCTTTTGCCAGATAATTAGCGCAGATTAGACCTTGATGGCCTATGCCTAAAACAAGAACGTCAAATCTTTGCTCATCTGCCATACGGCCTCAATCCAGTCTGGTTATTTATTGTGCCTCTTCAGCTTTCACTTCTTCGAGGTCGCGGTCAAGATATTTTAGCAAAGGCTCGACAGACGTTCCGCCGCCGCGCTGGATAATGCTGGAAAACTCAGAACGGGTCGATACGGACATAGAGACTTCTTCTACAATGACGTCAACCACTTTGGTTTTGTCATTTTGTGAGCGAACGCGCCATTTCACATTGATCGGTGCGCTGTTCTTAGGTTTGATAAGAGAGGTCACCACAACATCATCATTGTTCGACGGTGCTGTGCCTGTAATGTCAAAAGCTTCGCCTGAATAGTTTTCAAAGCGCTTGGTGTAGACATTGGCGACATAGCGTTCGAACATATCGAAATATTGTTGCTTCTGATTTTCTTTCAGAACGCGCCAGTAGCGGCCCAGAGAGAATTTAGCAATGGAGCGTAGAGCGAAGTTTTCTTCGAGTAATGCCTGAAGCTTGTCGCGCTTTTGAATGCGTGTCAGGCTCTCATCATCAATGGCTGCTAATGCGTTTTTAGCAAGAGAGCCAACAAACTCAACCTCTTTGCTGGGATTGTCCGGCAAGCTGACCTTTGTTTCCTGTCCGACAGCCGTGAAAGGCACGAGGACGAGAAGAAAAAGAGCTGCCGATACTGCAAGCCAAACAGATCTTGAGTTTAAAAAGTTTTTATAATTCATGTCATACCCTCCTTGTTATGATAGGGGCGTTGGCAAAGTTATAATGAGCGGCCCGCGGAGAAGTTCCATACTGGTAATGGATTAAAAATCATAGCTCGGGATGTCGGGCTGTGCTGACTCTTCTGTCACGCGGCCATTATCTTGAATTTGGGCTTGTCTACGCTGGAACACAATATTACGCATACGCACATAAGGATCGACACTGTTTTGGTAAACATCTTTCTGAAAATCTTTCAGGGCATTTCTTTGCGTCAGAAACGCAAGTCCTGAGAGTTGATTCTCTAGGGCTGCATCGTCCGTATTGTCTGCGTAGCGTGCGAAAGGGTTGGCATAGGCATCGGTTGCGTAACCAACGCCGTCGCGCAAAGATGCAGGGCCAAAGATCGGCATAACAAGATATGGACCGTCACCCACGCCCCAGACCGCCAGTGTCTGGCCGAAATCTTCTTCGTGATGCTTGTAGCCTTCCCACTCAGCAACATCAAGAAGACCGCCAAAGCCTGTTAAGGTGTTTACGGTAAAGCGGAATAATACGTGCCCCGCCCCTTTGAGGTCCCCTTGAAGAAGGTGGTTTGCGAAGTTTTCAGGGCTACGCAGATTGCGTACAAAATTGCTGATAACTTTGCGTCCCTGATAAGGAACGACAAAGCGGTATCCTTCGACTGCCGGATGGAGTACATATTCGTTGCTCAAGCGGTTAAAGCCAAAGAAAAAGCGGTTAACAGGTTCGATAGGGTCTGAATAGCCACGCTCTCCGGAGTGCGCAAGGTCAGTTTGTGCGCCTATGTTACCCGCTGGCTGGTCTGCCTGAACGGGCATGGCTGTCATTGTCATTACGCCAATGGCGAGGCTGTATAGAAACTGTTTCATGATAAGATAACTCTCAAACTGTTTTAAAATCTGTCTATTTCGTTGTTGTTTAGCATACTTCTTTATAAAGCCAAAGTATAAAACAATGATATGGCTTATGGCTGTCATTTTATCAATAGCTTATCAACCATCTTCTTCGGTGATGATAATATAGCTGCCGATAATACTCATAATAAAGCATGGTGCCCATGCTGCGAGCATGACGGGGATTTGTTCCGTAAGTCCCATGGCTTTGAGGAATTGCGAGAGGAAAAATAGCCCGAAACCGCCCAAAAGCCCTAAAACAAGCAAGCGGGCGATGCCTTGGAATCTTGGTGGTTGCAAACAAAATGAGGCCGCAAGCAAAATGATAGCGGCAAAGAAAAACGGCTGTGCCAAAAGAGAATGGAAATGCATTCTCATCGCTGTTGATTTGATGCCGGTGCGCTCCATAAGCGCTATATACTCAGGCATCGACCAGAAGGATATGACGCGGGGATCAGCAAAAGCTTCGGTAATTTGCGTGCGTGTCAAAGATGTTTCGATTTCGGTGTCGGGTAGGAATAGGGGCTCTGATATACGGATTGGATTTTGAGATACGTTGGATTGGGGCGAGTTTAAGTCATTACGCACCACATCTTGAAAAACCCAGCGCCCCTCATCCAGTTTGGCAGATTCCGCGTCGATCCGCCGCTGCGGGCTATAATCGCTTGAGAGCGTGACCAAAACAACGTCTTGGAAATCCCAGCTATCCAGATCGATACTTTTTGCGTGCAGCAGGGAATGGTCATATTCTTTGCTGGGCAGGCGAAGCCATAAGCCATTTTGAGAGATACTGACCAATTGTCGCTGCTTGCCGAGATATTGACCTTCCATGATTTGAAAGCGGTTCAGCATGATGGTTGATAATGGATTTACAAATGCCATCCAAATGACGCCGATTAAAAATCCGGCGGCAGCGGCAGGAAGGATGAATTGCCAGGCGGAAAGGCCTGACGCGCGTAATATAGTAAGCTCTTGTCTGCGCCCTAATGACCAGAAACAGCTCATACCTGAAAACAGCATGGCAAAGACGAGTATTTCTTGCGCGACCTCGGGCAGCTTTAAGATAGCCATTTGAAACAGGGTTAAGAAGGGGACTCCATCTTGCTTTGCTGCACGGCGTAATAGCTCGATCGTGTCAAATAAGAAGATGACCCCTAGCAATAAGCCCATAATCATAAGAAAGCGCAGCAAAAAAGTGAGAAAAATATAGCGCTGTACAATCATGATTGGCCTCCGGATGTCTGGGCGCTTGTTTGCGGCCTAAAGAACAGGGATCGGCGCAGCGTTTCCGCCCAAGGGCTCATTAAAAACAGGCCTGTAATGATGGGGCCTGTGGCCGCACCATATAATATAGCCAGACCATAAATGTTACTTTTGGATATGTTGTAACCCGTTAGGTAGAGGCCTTGCACGAATATGACGATAGCAATCGACCATCCTATGCGGCGGCTGTATCCACGGCGGCTAATCGGTCCGAGTAGTAAGGTAATCAAGGCAATCATTGTGTAGCTCACGCCTAGGAACGGTAAGCCGATGCGTCTGTGAGCTTCGGCGATCATTTCAGCTGCGTGACGCCTGTCTGCGGAGCTGTCCATATCAGGATTGAAAAGCGCCCATAATGTGCGCTCATTGGGCTCTTGCCAGCGGCTATCCAGCGGGGCGTCATTGCTGGGTAATGTAATTGCGTATTGGTCAAAATCGAGGCGGGACACAACACCTGATTTTGGGTTAAAATTTTGACGTGTACCGTTATAGACAACAATTTTTTGGGCATCTTCTGCGGAATAGCCCACGCCGCTTTGGGCTGTAATCAGGGATGGGCCGTCTGTGTTTTCGGGGCGGTCGTCATAGACCATAATCCCACTTAGAGCGCCTTCGGAAGATTTCTTCTCCACATAAAATGTCAGGCCGTTATCCAGGGCTGTGAACACGCCTTCTTGCAAGATAAGAGCGGAATACTTTGCGCGGATTTGGTGCTGGAGCGCTTGCAGTTTAGCGAGCGAGACAGGGGCGAGCCATGCTGTGATTAAGAAAATGACGAGTCCCATAAAAGTGGATAGCAAAAGCGCAGGGCTTGCGAGGGAGAGTGAAGAACGTCCCGCCGAGCGCAAAATGACGAGCTCGGAGTCGCTTAGGATCTTTTGGTAAAAGAAAAGCGTGCCCCCAAACAGGCCGATCGGTAAAACGATTTCCAGAAAGCGTGGCATGGCCAATGCCATCAATGTAAAGAAAGAGCCGATAGGAGCCCCTGATTGCAGGACAACTTCTAAAAATCGAATCGACTGAGCCAGCATGACGACGCCAACCAGAATAAGGGCCAGCAACAGGCATGAAAGCAGTAGAGATTTTACTATATGACGATCATAAAGACCCATTTTATTTCAGGCTCACTCTTGTCTAAATTCATATGTGGTGACATCATAAGGTTTCAAAATTAAAAAACCAGAGATCACATAAGAGAGATACACATGCAAATTCAGTTTGGCAAAGATAAAAGAAAACAATTTGATACGGCTGTCATCGCTTTGGATGATAAAAAAGCGCTGTCTTCACAGGCCAAGATTTTGGATGATTCGCTGGAAGGCCTCATCACGCACGCCCTCGATTCGCGTGAAGACTTTACAGGTAAATACGGTCAGTCTTTGGCTTTGACGCTTCCTAAGGGGGGTGATTACAAAACGGTGGTGCTCATTGGTTTGGGTGAGCCAGAGAAGCTATGTACAGATAAGATCCGTGTTCTCGGCGGCAAGTTGTGGAATGCGTTGAAGGGCGCGAGTGCGAAGCGCACTGTTTTTCTTTCACAAGAATCGGTTTTGTCTCAGTCGGCTGTTGAGCAGCCTCTTTTACTTATCGCCGAAGGCTTGCAGCGCCGTGGCTATGAGTTTTGCAAATACAAAACAAAAAAGGATGATAAGCCGTCTTCGCGCCCAGAGCTTGTGGCATTGGAATGTGAGGATACGGCAGGCTACAAAAAATCATATGAAGCTGTGAGCGCCTTGATTGAAGGTGTTAACTTTGCCAAGGAGCTGACCTCTGAGCCAGCCAATGTCTTGTATCCGGAAAGCTTTGCGGAAATTGTTGAGAAAGAGCTGAAGCCCCTGGGCGTTAAGGTGAAGGTGCTTGATGAGAAGAAGCTTGAGAAAATGGGAGCCGGCGGCCTTATTAATGTCGGTAAGGGGTCGTCTCGTCCGCCGCGTCTGGTGATTTTGGAATATAATGGTATCGGTAAGTCTTCCAAGGCGCCTGAGACTGCGCTTGTCGGGAAGGGAATTACATTTGATACAGGTGGTTATTGCCTGAAGCCTGCTGATTCAATGTCATGGATGTTCTTTGATATGGGCGGTGCCGGTATCGTCGCCGGAACAATGAGGGCGCTTGCGCAGCGTGGCGCCAAGACACACGTGGTAGCGGCGCTGGCTCTGGCCGAGAATATGATATCCGGTGACGCTTACAGGCCGTCAGACATTATTAAAACGCTGTCCGGGCAAACGGTTGAGGTCGTTAATACGGATGCTGAGGGGCGTTTGGTGTTGTGCGACGCAATGACCTATGTGCAAAACGAGTATAAGCCAAAAAAGATGGTGGATGTCGCGACTTTGACAGGGGCTGCTATGGTGGCGCTTGGCACCGAATATGGTGGTGTGTTTACGCAAGATGAGGGCTTTTGGGCGGATATTGAGGCTGCGGGTAAGGTCTCGGGTGATAAATTGTGGCGTATGCCTATGGACGAGGTCTTCTCTAAAGAAATGGAAAGCCATATCGCTGATCTGCGCAATTTGGGGCGGGAATCGCGCTTTGGCGGAGCAAGTACTGCGGCAGCCTTTTTGGAGAGGTTTGTTGGGCCTGACGTTATCTGGGCGCATATTGATGTGGCCGGAACCGTCTGGTCATTCAAGGACAAAGAGCTTTCTTCGAAAGGGGCGACAGGTCACGGTGTGGCGGCTTTGACAGCATTGCTTGATAAGGCGTAAGAGGCTCTTTCGTCATAAAATTAAAAAATCCTTAAAAAAGGTGCATTCTTTTCTTGACTTTATTTTGTGCGCATGGATATAGTGCGCCCGCATATACAGGATGAACGGGTCGTATCCGCCTTATAAATTGGATTACAGATGCGTTCCTCTCCGTCACATAGCGTGCTGGCATTGCAGTTAAAAATGTCAGCCCTGCTCTGATCGAGTGTTCATCCCTAAAAGCATTGTAACAAGTAAGATTGTTTAAGAGTAACAAACAAGAGGATAAGGCCGTATGCCGACTATTCAGCAATTGATCCGCAATCCGCGTGTAAAGCAGGTTAAGCGGAAGAAAAACAGAGCTTTGGAGCAAAACCCACAAAAACGCGGTGTTTGTACACGTGTTTATACAACAACGCCTAAGAAGCCTAACTCGGCTTTGCGTAAGGTTGCCAAGGTGCGTTTGACTTCTGGTTACGAAGTGATCTGCTACATTCCTGGTGAAGGTCACAACCTTCAGGAGCACGCTGTTGTTCTTGTTCGTGGTGGTCGTGTAAAAGACTTGCCGGGTGTTCGCTATACGGTTGTCCGTGGTGCGTTGGATACACAGGGTGTTAAAGACCGTAAGCAGTCTCGCTCTCAATACGGTACGAAGAAAGGGAAATAATCAATGTCTCGTCGTCATAGTGCAGAAAAAAGAGAAGTTCTACCGGATCCAAAATTTAATGATGTGATCCTGTCTAAGTTTATGAACAACCTTATGTTGGACGGTAAGAAGTCTGCTGCTGAGCAGATTGTTTATGGTGCCTTGGAGATTGCCAAGGAAAGAGCTGCCAATGAGAATGTTGGTGGTGAAGATGAGGGTGGCGATTCTGGTGTTCCTAAGCACAAGGGTTTGACTGTGTTCCACAAGGCTTTGAAGCGCGTTGCGCCATATCTTGAGGTTCGTTCTCGCCGTGTTGGTGGCGCGACGTATCAGGTTCCCGTTGAGGTTAAGCCATACCGCGCGCAGGCTTTGGCTATGCGTTGGATTATCGGTGCAGCACGCAAGCGCTCTGAAAACACTATGGTTGAGCGTTTGGCGAATGAGCTTTTGGATGCTGTTAAAGACCGTGGTGCGGCGATCAAGAAGCGTGAAGATGTGCATAAAATGGCTGAGGCTAACAAAGCTTTTGCGCATTACCGCTGGTAAGATATTTGAGTGAATAGGGAAATTTAAAGAGGAATTTAAAATGACAGATAATACAACGGACGACATTAGCATTTCGCATTACCGTAACTTTGGTATTATGGCGCATATTGATGCGGGTAAGACAACGACGACTGAGCGCGTTCTGTTTTATTCTGGTAAGTCTCACAAAATTGGTGAAGTGCATGATGGTGCCGCGACTATGGACTGGATGGAGCAGGAGCAGGA
>CAXGMH010000020.1:0-27774 GCA_964010795.1 uncultured Alphaproteobacteria bacterium | reverse complement strand
CGTTCCCTAACCACCGCCTCGGTTTCAACATCGAGCAAAAGATGCGCACCGCCCTGTAGGTCAAGGCCAAGGTTCACGGTCTTGGACGGCAACCATCCAGAAAAATTATCAGCGAGCCAGTTTTGTGCATCACGTCCCACAACATTCGGAATGGCGTAAAGCACACCGAAGGCGGCAATCCCTATAATTAAAAAGATTTTCCATTTTGGGAAATGAATCATAGCACTATCCTGGCTCGCAAATTGTTACTTATCCGTAGTCGCTGACTTTTTGGCTGCTGTCTTTTTGGCCGCAGGCTTCTTGGCAGCGCTTGTCGTCTTTTTAGCCGCAGGCTTCTTAGCTGCTGTTTTCTTGGCTGGTGCTTTTTGAGCAGTCGCTTTTGCAGCTGGCTTTGCCGTTGACTTATCTTCGGATTTTGAATCATTGGCAGGCGTCGATTTCGGTGCATCGCCATCCATTTTATCCTGAATTGTGTAACGAAGAGCCATTACCTTCACGCCTTTAGAGAGTTCCAGCTCAACCTCACGCTCATCAACCAGATTAGAAATTGTACCGATAATACCACCTGCTGTTACAACACGGTCACCTTTTTGAAGACCGTCAAGCATCATGCGTTGTTCTTTCATGCGCTTGTTTTGAGGGCGGATCAAAAGGAAATAAAACAAAATAAAGAGAACAAAAATAAGACCGAGATTAAAAATCGTCGGGTCCATTGGCGCTTGAGTAGCCGCACCGGCTGCGTCCTGAGCAAAAGCAGTTGAAATCAACATAAATAAATATCCTTCGTTAATCGATATAGGGTTTAAACTTGATCGCTACTATAACGGCTAGAATACCTTGCGCAAGAGAAAGCAATACGCTCTTTTGATTCCTCAACAAGGTAATTATGACAGCACAACGACTAGGATGGTTTGGGAAAAGACAAGATAGTCGCTGTCGAAGATGCATCTTGTGGTTCTTCAATGACCGCAGCATCTTCAAGAAAACCCAAAGCATCATCAGGCGTTTGCTTTTGAACAGGGAGTGGCACAACGTCATCACCAGCGGCTACTGCAGCCTCATATTTAAGTTTATTGCGCTCTATAATCTGCAAAACCTGCACACGGCTTGTCGGAATACGAGAAAAGCAGACGACCTCCGGCCTTCGCATCGGGTGCTTTTGAGGGTCATAATCTGATAATCGCACGCGGCTTTCCCAATAAGACTGCCATGCGCCATAAAAATGCTTCAACTCGTTCTCAGGGTCAGCACGATACTTTTCAACTCCGTCCGAGAAAACGCCATGGTCGACGACATACACTTCATCATCTTTACCCACATTTATCTTCAGTAAGGCAATATCATCACTCCCGTATATCGAGCCAATCACATCATCGAAATGACTGCGCGTATTATAAGGTTCTTTAATAAGCCATTGTTCGGGGAGTTGGGTTAAAAATCCATAAGACACTCCATCTTGTACTTCTTCAGGAAGAGTATATCCTGTGTCTCTCATTGCATAGAACAATTCAAGGCCGACGAAGCGCCTAACAGGCATAAGTCCGTTGTCGCTGTAGCTAAGGTCTTTGGATCCAGGCTCACCGAAAATTGATTCCAGTGTTTCACCTGTTGTGTAATGGTAGAAGTGATTAGCCATAATATATGAGTTAGCATAAGGTCATGAGCAGGTGCAATAAAAACTTATAGATACTGCCTTGGGTCGATCGCCTTAGTGCCTCGGCGGATTTCAAAATGTAATTGCGGGCTATCTACATTTCCGGTTGAACCGAGTTTACCGACTTCAGTCCCCTTGCTTAGGCTCTGTCCGCGGGTAACTGTGATACGGTCAAGATGCGCATATGCTGTCATATAGCGATTTTCATGACGCAATAACACCAGATTCCCAAATCCCTGGATCTGGTCGCCCGCATAAACAACAACGCCGTTCTCTGCCGCACCAACCGCCTCACCGCGGCGTCCTGCGATATTAATGCCGTCATTATGCAGCCCTCCAGCTTTTGGGCCATAATTAGAAATCACACGTCCACGCACCGGCCATGCGAATCTGCCCGAAGATGCTGGCGTTTGCGTTATGCTTTGCGGCAATGGTTTCTGAACAGAGGCCGTGCGCGTCTGAGGCACCGAAGCCTTCGGCGCGGGTGTTTGCACCGCCACACCTGAATCCGGCAAACGAAGCGTTTTACCGGGGTAAATTTTATATGGAGCACCAATATCGTTCAGACGCGCCAGCCGTGTTGTATCAACGCCAAAGGCGCGTGAGATTGTATACAAGCTATCGCCGGGCTTAACCGTATAAGTTGCGGGCGGCGGCAATATCAGGCGCTGGCCCACATCAATCGTATAAGGCGCAGATAGGTTATTTTTTTGTATCAAGCCACGCATGGACAGCTTATAGCGCTGTGCGATCGAATAAACGCTATCTCCCACCCTGACCATATGAATACCTGCTCGGTCGGGTGTTTTATCTCCCATCATTATAACAGGTGCCGGAGCCTGCGAAGCACTACAGCCCAAAAGGCATAAAGATAAAGAAAAAACGGCTATGAGACGCATTCCCGCACCTCGATATCTGTATTTGTATCCCGATACGCATTCAGATTAGGGTCAGGCGCGTTATCACCTGTAACAGGCTCACTATCACGTGCAATTTCAGGCAAGAGCGGAACAAAACGCACTTGAAACAAGCGCTCATAACTTATCTCATGCGTTGTTTCATCACGGTTGATGCGGTAAAGCCATTGGTCGCCCGGCCCGCCAATCGGGATAACCATACAGCCTCCCGGCTTAATCTGCTCAACCAGCGCTGCCGGAGCTTCACTACGGGCACCAGCCGTCACAATGATACGATCAAACGGAGCCTGTGCAGGCCAGCCCTTCATACCGTCCCCCAGAAAAGTGACAATATTGCGGATTTTAAGCTCCTCAAGCCTTTGGGTTGCATCCTGAAACAATGGCTTATGACGCTCTATTGTGTATACACGTCGTGCAATTTTAGAAAGGATCGCCGCTTGATAGCCACAGCCTGTCCCCACTTCCAACACTTTGCATTGGTCATTCAGGCGCAAAGCCTGCGTCATATGCGCAACCACATATGGCTGGCTAATCGTCTGACCGCGGCCAATAGGCAAAGCACGGTCTTCATAGGCTTGATCGTGGAACATCTCGGGCACGAACACTTCGCGCGGTACAGTTTCCAAAGCGCGCAAAACATTGGTATCGTGGATACCTGCCTTACGCAGCCCCATAATCAAACGTATTTTTCGTGTAATCTCAGCATTCATACAAATCAGTCTAAGCTGATTTGCGCCCTATCGCCAAGGGCATTGACATTGCTTTGTGAAAAACAGCGCAGCTACTTAAGCGCTCTCATTTGCATTGAATAGCAATCAAGCGTCTTAAGAAAACGTCTCGCTATCTCGGCTCCATCGCGTTTTCCTGCCTCTTCATACGCTTTAATAGATATATCGACAATGTCTTTCAAATCATCTTCTGCGCCATTTTCTTTGAACAGATAAACCAGTTTGGATAAAAAACTATGCAATGACATCTCTACATCTGTATCAGAGTGTGATGGTGAATATTTATAGTGCTGTAAAAACCTTTCCATCTCACGCGCGATCTCTTTGCTATCGAAATCTTCTCGCCATGATTGCAATCGAGATTGAAGATACTCAACGACACGCCTGTCAATTAACGGTCCCTTAGCCTTGCTGAAAATGCGGAGAAGTGCATTTTCATAGCGATCACTCGGCAATTCAGGAAGCGTCATAAGTGTCATAAGTTACTCTCCTATAACCTCAACTCCGCCCATATATGGCTTTAAGACCTCGGGCACACGTATTGTTTTGCTTTGTGCATCATAATAGTTCTCAATCACCGCAACCAAAGCACGTCCAACCGCCAGACCCGAGCCATTCAATGTATGAACAAACTGAGTTTCTTTTTCTCCGTTTTTGCGGAAACGAGCCTTCATGCGGCGCGCCTGAAAATCACCGCAATTTGAACAGCTGGATATCTCACGATAAGCTTTTTGCGATGGAACCCAAACCTCAAGATCATAGGTACGCCGTGCGCTAAACCCGATATCACCCGAACAAAGCGCCATTGTTCTAAACGGTAGCTCCAAACGTTTGAGGATTTCTTCTGCGCATTTGGTTTTGCGCTCAAGCTCTTCTTCGGACTTATCCGGATGAACGATTGAGACCAGCTCGACCTTGTAGAACTGGTGCATACGGATCATACCGCGAGTATCGCGCCCTGCTGATCCTGCCTCTTGCCTGAAGCAGGGTGTATGCGCTGTATATCTTAACGGCAAAGACGCTTCGTCCAAAATCTTATCACTGGCCATATTAGTCAAAGGAACTTCAGATGTCGGGATCAGATAATCTTCGCGTGTTGTCTTAAATTGGTCTTCCTCAAATTTTGGCAATTGGCTTGTCCCATAAAGAGCCGCACCACGAACCATCAATGGCGGAGAGACTTCTGCATAACCATGCTCGCCCGTTTGAACATCCAGCATAAATTGAGCCAGAGCACGCTCGAGCCGCGCCAGCTTTCCTTTTAAAAAGACAAAGCGCGAACCAGACATTTTTGCCGCTGTCTCAAAATCCATCAGCCCCAAATCTTCACCGATAGTCACGTGATCGGGATGTTCTCCCTCAAACTCTTTTGGCTCTCCAAAGCGTCGTATTTCAACATTCTGCTCTTCATCCTCACCTTCAGGCACATCGGCATGAAGCTGGTTCGGAAGTGACGATAAAAGAGTATTCAGATCCTCAGCCGCTTTCGCCTCAGCCGCCTCCAGCTCCGCGATTTTGTCCTTAAGCGTTGCCACCTCTTGCATCAGACCCTCAGCATCACCGCCCTGAGATTTGAGCTTTCCGATCTCTGCCGATTTTATTTTACGCTCGGATTGAAGCGTCTGCATTTCTGTCTGATAATGACGGCGTTGCTCGTCAAGTGCCAGAATTTCCGGCGTTTGCGGAGCCAGTCCGCGGCGAGCCCAATTCTCGTCAAAGCTTTGCGGGTTTTCTCGGATAGCTTTTAGGTCCAACATACTTTTCGTCCTGATTTTTTGTAATGCTTTGCAATTATTAAAAAAAACAATACACTCTGAGCAGGAGTGTTCAAGCATGAAAGCGCAACCAGAGGAAAAAATCAGCAAAGGAGTGTATAAGTGTGTCTTACCCGCACATGATATAGCACTCCCTCTGGTTATCGACTCTCCTCATAGTGGCCGGGAAATGCCGGATGATTTCGACCCTATCTGTGACGAACACTATTTAAAGGCAGCAGAAGATCGCTATGTCGACCGTCTCTTTCATGGCATAGCGGATTGTGGCGTCACCTTCATCGAAGCACTCTTCCCGCGCAGTTATATTGATGTCAATCGCGCTGAAGACGATATTGATCCGCTTTTGCTTGATGAGGATTGGCCCTATCCTATTCCTGACAAGGGTCGTTCCAAACACGGTATCGGCCTGATAAGACGTCTGATCCATAAAAACCTGTCCCTTTACGATCACTTTTTGACGAAGGACGATATATGGCATCGCATCCACAACTACTATAGACCTTATCACGACACACTATCGCAAAGGTTAAACTATCTCCATGATCGTTATGGGCAGGTCTGGCATATCAATGCGCATTCCATGCCCTCTTCTTCAGCACCCGTATTGCGCGGAGCCGCACTTTTTGGTCAAGGGATAGAACGCGCCGATTTTGTTATCGGCGACAGAGACGGCACCTGTTGCTCGGCTGATTTTACCGGCATCATCAAAACACTTCTCGAAGATATGGGGTATAAAGTCGCCCTGAACAATCCTTATAAAGGCGTAGAAGTTGTTAAACGTTATGGTCGCCCTCATGAAGGCTTCCATTCTCTACAGCTTGAAATCAACAAGGCCCTTTATCTTGATGAAAAGACAAATGAGCTTAATAAAAACTTCGACAGCCTAAAGCACGACCTTATGCATATGGTTATGATGCTCGCACAATGGACGACGCATAAAACAATCCCTATTGCCGCAGATTAAAAAACAGTTTGACTTATGTGAATTTTTTTTGCTTTCATACACTGACCTTAAAATAATAAAACAAAAAGGCCAGCTAAAATGAGTGAAAAAGACCCTCGCAAACAAGCATATCAAAATGTTGAGAGGCTTCTTCCCTATTATAGGAATCTCGAACAAACAACAGCCCTGCTCTTAGAAATCGCTGACTCCACCGATAGCGCTGAACAACCCATTTCCAGTATAATTGACGCTCTTATCAATGCCAAACGAACTCCAGAAGAAAAAAAGCAGCTTGCGCTACTAAAAGAGTTCATTGCGATGCATGGAATAAAAGATATGAACCTATCTGTTTTTTCTGAAATAAGACGCATTTTCAACGACTGGCTTAAAACCAAGGACTTTGATACGAACGCAGCAATCAGTCTTGCAGACGCGTTTAACACCTCCAGGCACGCGATCTCGCGCATCAATCGAGAATATGAAGAGCTGAAGGCTTTTACAGGCCGTGATGAACATTTTGATTTATCCAGAACGCTCTACCTCGCTCATAGTTTTACAGTTCTGGTTATGTCGCTTGGACTGATACCGCCGGCAGATCGCGAAAAGATGAGACAAGGTCTTATTCAAACATCGCAGCCCACAGGGCCTAAGCCCCAAAACTAATTGCACATTCCCTCTATTGGTTTTATGATCCGCCAACGATGAAAAGACCCGAGCTGAAACGAGAATATCTTTACGCCAGAGACTGGCCTAACCGCATCGCTTATGCTCAATATTGCGTATGGGTTTTACAACGTTACGCCCATATCCAAGAACTGAGCATACAAACCGCAGCCACGAAAACAGACCTTATAATGGCCTCCGTACCCGAGATCATGACACGCTCTAATATCAACGACCTGAATATGCGTCCTATCAACGAGGCGCTTTGTTTGTTTTATAATTGGGCAGGCACGGGATACACGCATAAACCGCGCGTTAAGGAAGTACTGGATGAACTGGACATATTGATTGATAGCCTGCAACCCGCTTATAACTGGATGGTTGCAAACAGCCGCATGGACAAAAGAACCGGGATCGGCGCCCCTCTAATTTTCATTGCCCCTGTCAACGCACGTGATATCTTACGCTTTATGCAAGATATAGAAGAACAGCAACCGGACAGATTAAAAGAAATCCGCGCAGATCTCGAATATAAGCTGGTTCCCAGCGCCCTTAAAGAGAGAACACACAAAGCCGTCTCAGCACTTATGAAGGCCAGCTTATGAGCACCGTTACAATCTATACTGATGGCGCGTGCAGCGGAAATCCCGGGCCCGGCGGTTGGGGAGCGCTATTGCTTTACGGCGATCATGAAAAAGAACTCTCAGGTGGCGAAGCAGAGACCACAAACAACCGAATGGAGCTCATGGCCGCCATACAGGCACTCGAACATCTTAAGCGTAGCTGCCACATCATTTTGTACACAGACAGCACCTATGTCCAACAGGGCATTACCAACTGGATACATGGATGGAAGGCAAAAGGCTGGCCATCACGAATCAAAAACAAAGATCTGTGGCAGCGACTCGATTCGGCCGCTCAAAGACATGAAATTGAGTGGAAATGGGTTAAAGGCCACGCCGGACTGGACGGAAATGAACGTGCGGACCGCCTTGCCGTATCTGGAATTCCATCAACAAATTCATAAACTTATGAAGGGGTTGTGGATAACAGCTCATCCTTTTCAGCCTGATTCAGATTCTGTTAACCATTCAGGAGCAATCTGAAAGTAACAAAGAACTTCGTTGTGAAAACAACAACAGGCTCCGCGATAATCCGCGGTGCTTGAACAGGGAAAAACTATCCCGCCCACAACAAAAGGAGGCCGATCATGTCTGACCACCGCATATCAAATCACCCAGGTATTGAACTTCCGCTCCCACCTGAATCAGGACAGCGTCTCGACATGGATATATATGCTCGTTTCATGCGCCATTTACGCCATGTCGCCTGCTCTCGCCCCGAAATAAAAATACTGCGCTCGATCCAGTTCGTCGCAGATATGACAGGCAACCACGACGCCTTGATTGCCAAGACACTCGTTGATTGCGGGCTCTTGGCGCCCAGAGACGCCTTTCCGGAAAGCTTTCTAAAGCACGTTGATAATTCGATGACAGGCCAAAATGCTTTGCTTCAGGCAGGCTCTAGCCGCTACCTGAAACTTGTCGAGCATTGGATGGACCATGGCGAAGACCGTTTCTCTCCTGCAAGACAAAGCTTTGATATACCCAGCGTCTACAGCTTCAAGCAAACAAGACAGGAGGAACACGCCTAACATCTAATGTCTGCCAACAGCTACAATATAAGGATTTTAATTCAGGTAAGTGCGATCCCGATAGCGTTCATGTCCCAGCCTCCACTCCCATGCCGCGCTTTATGCGCACGTTCGGACAACGGCACATTGACAAGTTTGCATTTACTCTGGTGCCTCCCACTCCAAGCTCCGGCTTACAATAATTTGTCTTTCACCTCTGCCCATCAGATCAAAAAAGACGGATTGCTGATAACAAGTCGGAATAACAAAACCTCAGGGTCGTAGTATTGATTTCAATCTACGGCCCTTATTATTATAACTCTCATCCATATTTCCTATTGATTATAGCGAGGTTGGCTATCTCCCGCCTCCACGCCTGTGGGAGACGTGCCAAGTAATGACGAAAGCAGTCCTGAGAACAGACCTTCGCTATCGCTCCAACCCTGCCCTCTCGCATCTTCATTTAATATCGGTAATGTGCTTTGCATCACTTGCGACCATAACACAGCAGCGTTGCTGCCACCCGTTACACCGTTCATAGGTGTATTGTCATCATTGCCAAGCCAGATTGCCGCCGTATAATCCGGTGTCCCGCCAACAAACCATGCATCACGGTAATTTTGTGACGTGCCCGTTTTTCCCGCGACTCTTTCCCCACTCATACGTGCGGCACGCCCCGTCCCTTCCTCTACAGTATAGATCAGCATATCACGTAGAGCTTTGCGCTCTGAGCGCATCATAGAAAAAGGAGCCAGGCGTGAAGGTTTAGGCGCCTTATACAAAACATCACCATCCCGCGTTGTGATCTCTGTAATCAGTGTAAAATCAAAGGCCGCTCTCTCTTGTAAAATACGGTGATACGCGCGTTGCAGCTCATATAGGCTCACCTCGGACGCGCCAAGCGCCAGTCCCGCCTCACGTCGTAGCTCACTACGAATCCCAAGATCGCGTGCCGTTGCGATCACATCACCCGTCCCAACGATTTCCAGCAAACGCACAGCAGGTGTGTTTAACGACCCAGCCAAAGCATCACGCAAAGGCACAGGTCTGTTTAAATACTCATCCGTGTAGTTACTTGGCCGGTAATCACGCCCCTCAAGCGGTGCATCCATAATCGTGTCATCCGGCTTAAACCCTTCCCTTAAAGCACTCAGATAAACTACAGGCTTAAATGCAGAGCCAGGTTGACGCTTTGCCTGCGTAACGCGATTAAACTGGCTTTGACGAAAATCTCTGCCGCCAATCATCAGGCGCACAGCGCCATGAGCGTCTGTGACCATCATAGCCACCTGTCCAAAATTACGGGACTGACTATATTCATTGAAATAGCTGCGGATCGCTGTTTCGGCCTGTTTTTGTGCCGCAAGATCTAATGTCGTCTTTACAATCACATCTTCATTGACAGTCCCGAGTATCTCATGCGCTCTCGCGCGCACAACAGTTGCGAAATAACGTTCGGTCAAATTATCCTGCTCTGGCTTGGAGGCAGGCCTTGGCAAGCCCTTCTCACGCTCGCCACGATAGCGGTCACCTAAACTTTGTGCCTCTTCCGGCAATGCCGAGATCATGCCCTCTTCTCGCATTGCGTTTAAAACCAGCTTCGCTCGTGCTTTGGCGGCCGGCATATCTTTATGAGGCGAATAACGGCTTGGTGCTTTTAGCAGCCCCGCCAGAATTGCCGCCTCATATAAATCAAGTCTCTTTGCCGACTTGTCGAAATAAGTCTGTGCCGCAGCTTCTATACCATAGGCTCCACTGCCGTAATACACACGGTTTATATAGGCCGTTAATATTTCATCCTTTGTGTAACGCTGCTCCAGCCAGAGAGCCAGAATTACTTCCTGTATCTTTCGGCTGAAATTACGCTCATGTGTCAAAAAGAGGTTCTTGGCCAACTGTTGTGTGATCGTAGAACCGCCTTGAGCAATTCTTCCTTTTGAAATATTGACCACAATAGCGCGCGCAATACCGAGCGGATCAAGCCCGAAATGCTGGTAAAAGCGGCGGTCTTCGATGGCTATATGCGCCTGACCGACATAAGATGGCAATTCACGTACGTCTTGACGCTCCCCTTCAAAAGCGCCAAAACGCACAATATGCTCACCATGACGATCTTGAATAATCATGGCCGTTTTACGCGCGAACGTCGTTTGCTCTGTCAAGCGCGGGACGTCCTTACCGTACCATAATATAACAGCGGCGACGGCCATAAAACCCCAGAGAGAGAGCAAAACAAAAAACCGGAAAAGTGAAAAAGGCTTTCTTGCCTCATCGCCTTTATTCGCCTTGCTGCGAACTTTGCCGCGTCCCTTGTCTTTTTTATTATTCTTACTAGATTTACTTTTCATGAACTCTTATCGCATTTACATCATTGTTTTAACTTTGGCAGGACTAATTCCGTTTGTCTGCTTGCCTCTCAGCGCCTATTTCGGGGCGATTGTGGTTGAAAACTGGGCAAATGTCCATATTGCATATGCGGGCATCATCACTTCTTTCATGACGGGAACCATTTGGGGCGTTGCCCTATCCAAACAAGCCCACCCCTTATATTTTATAGCCGCTATAATCCCCGCTCTTCTGGCATGGATAGCCATCTTGATTATGCCTTTGTTCTTCGCCTATGGATTGCTTATTATGCTTTTAGGGGCTTTGAGATTGATCGAGGATGGATTGGCTATGCCGCAATGGTATGTCAGTTTAAGAAACTGGGTCACATTAATTGCCGTCATTTCGCTTATAGGCGGATTAGTGCTCAGCCTGCCACAACTAGATACAGTCTATCCAATATCGTAACATTTCAGGAAAACGTTTTGTCTGCGGCGTGCTATCCGTTTGCACACCGCCACAAAATTCAATAATGCGAATAGCTGCCAAATTATCAGGTCGCACAGTAAGCAACGCTCTATCAAGTCCCAAGGCATTGGCGACCGGGATACCCTTTTGCAATATCTTCTTACCGAAGCCCTGCCCTCTGAGTGAAGGACGAATTAGAAAAGAGATATTGCCGCCCCATCTTTCGAGATGCCAATTCAATCTTTGGCGGATATTGAGCGTACCGTAATACTCCCCGTCCTTCACCAGCCACAAAACAGTTTGCGGCACTTCTTCAACCCAGTCTTCAAAAGACTGTTCCGGATGACCTTTATCCTGATGCAACAGCTCAACATAGGTGTCAAAGTCCTTATCAATTGTCGCGATATCTTTTCGCAGATATTTCCCTTCAGCGTGAAACTCTTCCAACGCCTTTAAATAAGATTCTTGGACATCAACAATGGGTCGTACAAGTTTGGACGCAGGCATCTTTTAGTATCTCTTATATTGTTTCTTATTATTTACTCTTACGCATGAGTGGCGAAGCTATATCAAAATTAATGCCGCCAGTCCAAGAAAAGCGAGAAAACCGATAATATCAGTCATCGTTGTCAAAAACACCGTAGATGCCAGTGCTGGATCAACATTCATACGGTCAAGCACCACGGGAATAGCAATCCCAAAGAAACCGGCCGTAATCATATTCACCACCATAGCAGAGGCAATCACTCCACCTAAAACAAGACTTCCGAACCATACCCACGCAATCGCGCCGACAATAACGGCGAATAAAACACCATTTACAGAGCCGACAAGAAGTTCCTTAGAGATCATGCGCATAGCGTTGGATTTAGACAGCTCTTTTGTCGCCAAAGCGCGCACCGCGACCGTAAGCGTTTGTGTACCTGCATTACCGCCCATTGACGCCACAATCGGAAAGAGAACGGCCAAAGCCACAATTTGTTGTATCGTAGCTTCGAAGAAGCTAATCACAATCGAGGCAAGAATAGCTGTCACAAGGTTAACAGCCAGCCAAGCAAAACGCGCTTTGGCGGTATCAAGCGCCGCACGGTAAATATCATCGCGTTCAACCCCACCAAGTCGGAGTAAATCCTCCTCTGCCTCTTCATCAATAACCGCCAAAATGTCGTCAAAGGTAATCACACCGATCAAACGGCCGTCGCCATCCACAACAGGCGCCGAGGTTAACCCTTCGCGCTTAAACAGGAAAGTTACCTCTTCCTGATCCGTATCTGCCGGAATGGCGTGTATTTCCGTCTCGCAAATATCCTGAATGCGCGTTGGACGCCCAGAGCGTAAGAGCTTGCTCAGAGAAAGCTCACCGCTGACATGATACGTTGGAGATATAACAAAAATATCAGAGAAATCCTCAGGCAGCTCTTCCGCAGCCGAACGAAGATAATCAATCGTCTTCCCGACTGTCCAGAACTCAGGCACGGCAATAAATTCGCGCTGCATCAATCGTCCGGCAGATTCTTCGGGGAAACTTAACCCCTCCTCCAAAACAGAACGATCACGGCCTGATAAAAACCTGATAACCTGCTTTTGGAACACACCATCGAGATTAATAATCAAATCAAGTGCGTCATCACTATCAAGCTGAGACACATACTCAGCGACTTGTTTGGGTGGTAGACTTTCGAGCAGGCTTTTTCTTAGATTGCTATCGAGTTCAGAAAAGACGGCCGCATCAAATTGCTCTGCGTGCTCCGTCAAAAGGGTCGCACGCTCTTCAGGGTCAATCTTTTCAAGAAGGTCTGCGCTATCCGCTGCCTTTAACGGATCAAGAAGAGATTGAACCGCTTCGTTATCCTGCTCTTCCAGTGCGCCACGTATACCCTCAATGCGCTCATCGGAAATACCGAAGATATCATCTTGCGTTTCATCCGCCTCAGCAAGCAACAAGTCCTGATTTGCGACCTCATCAGGCAAACCATCAAATCCATCTTGTTGTTCTTGCTGTTCTTTATTATGCGGACTTGCCATATGAAACGCCTCCCTGCTTTGTGCAATAAGGTAGGGTGTTTCCATTAAAAGAGCAATACAGGAAAGCCCGCAGGCTTTCCTAATGATAAAATAAAAATGCTATTTAGATGGCTTCGTCAAAGCTCTGTTGTGCATTTGCTTGCTCTTGAATTTGTGCCTCCACACAAGCCAGAGCGGCAACATTGACAATACCGCGTGCTGAGGCGGCTTGCGTCAAAATATGAGCCGGACGAGAGACACCAAGCAAGATCGGACCGATTGTAATTGCATCTGTCATTACCTTTAACGCGTTATAGGTAATGTTCGCTGATTGTACATCAGGCATAACGAGAAGATTTGCCATACCCTCAAGCTTGGCATTAGGCATGATGTCTTTACGAATAGCCTCGGACAAGGCAGCATCCGCGTGCATTTCCCCCTCAACCATCAAGTGGCGGTCACGCTTTTTCAACTCTTCGAGAACTTTACGCATTTTACACGCATTCTCATCAGAAAGTGAACCAAAATTAGAATGTGACAACAAGGCAACCTTAGGCTCGATGCCAAAACGGCGCATCTGGTCAACGGCCAGTATCGTCATCTCGCAGACCTGACTCACACTTGGATTCGGATTCACATGGGTGTCACAAATGAACAAAGGTCCTTTATCCGTAATCAAGCCGACCAGAGCCGCGGCTGTTTCAACGTCATCCTTAAGCCCGACAAGGCTTGTGACCTCTTTGAGGTGACGGTGATATTCGCCAACCGTTCCACAAATCATTGCATCGGCCTCGCCCTTCATCAGCAAAAGAGCAGCGATTACAGTTGTATTGGTACGCAAAACTGTTTTCGCCACCGCCGGCGTAACGCCTTTGCGCTCCATCAATGAATGATACAGCTGCCAATATTCACGGTAGCGTGGATCATCCTCCGGATCGACAATTTCGATATCCTTATCGATCGACATACGAAGTCCAAGGCGCTTGATGCGCGTTTCAAGAACATAACGGCGACCGACAAGAACAGGCACCGCAATCTTGTCATCAACAAGAATTTGAACGGCACGTAATACGCGATCCTCTTCACCTTCAGCAAAGACCACGCGCTTTTTATTTTCAGCAGCACGGTCGATAACAGGGCGCATAACCAGATTGGACTGCACGTAAAATTGCGTCAGTTTTTGCTTATAAGCCTCAAAGTCTTCAATCGGGCGGCTGGCAACGCCTGTTTCCATAGCCGCCTTAGCCACAGCAATCGGCAGATTCACGATCAGGCGTGGGTCAAAAGGTTTAGGGATAAGATAATCAGGACCGAAAGCCAGCTCTTCATCTGCGTAAACAGACGCAACTTCGGCAGAAATTTCCTGTCTGGCAAGCTCGGCAATTGCTTTTACACAGGCCAGCTTCATCTCTTCATTGATCGCCGTGGCTCCGACGTCCAGAGCGCCTCTGAAAATAAAGGGGAAACACAAAACATTGTTCACCTGATTCGGATAGTCGGAACGTCCTGTACAAATGACGGCATCCGGCTTCACCTCACGCACTTCTTCTGGCAAAATTTCGGGCGTAGGATTTGCCAAAGCCATAACCAACGGCGCCTCCCCCATACTCTTAATCATGTCCTGATCTACAGCCTTTGGCGCAGATAGACCTAAGAACACATCTGCGCCCTTGATCGCCTCAGCAATAGAACGTGCATCCGTGTCATTGGCAAATTTTGCCTTATAAGGGTCCATTCCCTCTTCGCGCCCCTTATAAACAGGCCCCGAACGATCACACACAATGATATTTTCTCTCGGCAAGCCGGCTTCGACCAAAAGGTTCAAACACGCTATAGCCGAAGCACCAGCCCCAGAAGCAACCAGTTTGATGTCTTTGATATTACGGCCTGTATAATGAATCCAGTTCAAGAAACACGCACCAACAATAATTGCCGTACCGTGTTGGTCATCATGGAAAACAGGGATCTTCATTTTTTCACGCAGGCGCTGCTCAATCTCAAAACATTCCGGCGCTTTGAAATCTTCGAGATTGATACCTCCAAAGCTTGGCTCTAGCGAAGAAATAATCTCAACCAGCTTATCTACATCTGTTTCATCCACCTCAATATCAATCGAATCGATATTGGCAAATTTCTTGAATAAAACAGATTTACCTTCCATAACCGGCTTAGACGCCAATGCTCCGATTGCACCCAAACCAAGTACAGCTGTTCCATTAGAAATGACCGCGACCATATTTCCACGCGCCGTATAATCCAAAGCCTTTAGCGGATCTTCAGCGATTGCCTCACATGGATATGCCACCCCCGGCGAGTAAGCCAGCGCCAGATCGCGCTGCGTTTGCATTGGCTTTGTGGGAGTAATGGTCAGCTTTCCCGGCTGACCCATGTTGTGATAGCGCAGGGCTGCGTCTTTTAAACTATCGGAGCTCATAATAATCCTGTTTTTCGTTACGATGATTCTACTACGCTGCATCTTTACGACTTTCAGCGCGAAGTACAACAGGCTTTATATTTTGCATTGCGCAAAAACAAGACTTAATTCACTCATATTCACTAAGTTTATCGGGGATTAAAAAGCATAATTGATATCTTGTATCGATTATGTAGCTTTGAATGGTGCGGCCGAGAAGATTCGAACTTCCACGGGATTATCTCCCACAGCGACCTCAACGCTGCGCGTCTACCGGTTCCGCCACGGCCGCAAACCTTGACTTCGGTAAGATAGGTCTTGGATTTACCAGCCCTTAATGATAAATGCAAGAATTAACCAGCAAGGAAAACAATTTTTTATAGCTATGCAATGGATGACAAGCACACAACCGGTTGACTACCCGCTCGCTTTGACAGAAATGGAGGCGCGCGTAGCCTCTATTCGCGACGGCCTGAGCGACGAGCTTGGATGGTTGCTTGAACATCCCCCATTATACACGGCAGGCACAAGTGCAAACAGCGCAGACCTTTTGACTCCTGACCGCTTCCCCGTCTATCCGACAGGCCGCGGTGGCGAATACACCTATCATGGCCCTGGCCAGAGGGTTTGTTACTTAATGCTCGATCTTAAAAAGCGCTACGATACACCGGATATAAAACATTTTATATGGTGTCTTGAGGAATGTATCATCCGCACAATCGCAAGCTTCGACATCAAAGGCGAGCGTCGCGAAGGCCGCGTCGGCATTTGGGTTGTGGACAAAGATGGCCATGAGAATAAAATCGCAGCGATCGGCATTCGCATCCGCAAATGGGTCAGCTTTCACGGCATAGCGATTAACCTTGATCCAGATCTCTCACACTTCACAGGTATTATTCCCTGTGGCATCAGCCAGCATGGTGTTACATCCATAAATAAAGAAATCGGATATAATCCAGGCTTTGCCCACCTCGATGAAGCGCTAAAGTCCAGTTTCAGAGCTGTGTTCGATCACTAACTTTAAGATCTAGCAGAACCATCCGCAGTGCGCTCGCTAATCACGCCAGTAAAACGAAATGGGTTTTGCGTCTCTCTCACGCCTTCACACTCAATCTTTTTAGAAGCCGGAATATAGTCCCTGTATATCAGCTCAGGCTGTTTTTTTTGGACAATAACCTCCTGCTCCTCCTCAATGGCTTCGTGCTCGACTCCATTAGAAGCATTACGACGTGCACGCTCCAGCATCGCATCGAAATTACCATGCCCTGCGTTCCTGTGACCAACCTCGGTTGTTGCAGCTCTGTAATAGAGCATCAAGAACACACGTATGGATGCAGTCAACGAACTTTCCTCCTCTTTGCTCAGAGAAACGAGCGTGCATAAATCATGGATTGTACACCGCTCTCGATACGCAATCTCTTTCAACGCAAGCCACATTTCCGGCTCAAGTCGAATAGAGGTTCTGTGCCCATCCACTGTTACATTCTTACTTACAAGAGTAGAGGTCGCCTGTTTAGTTTGTGATTTATGTTTTGCTGGTTTGTACGTCTCTCCCATTAAGATCTCCTTCCCGATATCTTATTAGTCTAATATAATACAAAAGTATTATACAATACAACACCAAGTTATAATTTTATCAAAAAAACCATTCTTTTTACTCACTTTTTTGCGGTCAAGCGTAAACTCAAAGCATGCAATCCGTCATCAAATTCATCGCTTAATATTGAATTCACTAGGCGGTGCGCCTCTGGACGAGACAAATCTGCAAACACATCAGACACAACTTTGAGGCGAAAGTGTGTTTCTCCCCCCTCTATAAAGCCCATATGCCCTCGGTGTTTCTCGCTATCATCCTTGATTTCGATCTCTGCATCAGGAAATTTATTTTTTATAAGCTTGATTATGCGCTCTTTTCGGGACATTTTTTTCGCCTTTATGCTATAATTTTCATTAGAATGATATAAATAGAGTAAAATGCCCAGAATACGTTTAAAAGAAAAATCGCCTGAATTCGAAGATATCGCAAAAGCAGCGCCCAAACAGCGTATTTGCGACCATCCTGGCTGTGACGAAGAAGGCGTTTGCCGCGCACCAAAAGACCGAAAACTTTCAGGCTATTATCATTTTTGTCAAACTCATGCGCAGGATTACAACAAGCGCTGGAATTTTTTCGAAGGCATGAGCGAATCAGAAATTCAGGACTATATATACAAATCCGCGACATGGGATCGCCCGACATGGAAGTTCTCAACGCAGGCCGACATGGAAGATTACCTGCGCGAAAAGGTCAAAGACGACTTTTTCTCGGATGAAGCCGCAGCCCAGCGCCGTCAAGAAAACCAGCAACGGTATCAAGAGCGTATGCGAGAGAAAATATTCCGCGAATCCGGCACCGAGGAAGGCGAAGCCATGGCGATTCTCGAGCTCACGCCACCTGTGACACTCGACGCACTCAAGAAACGTTACAAAGCTTTGGTCAAAAAACATCACCCTGATGTAAATGACGGCTCGAAAGAAGCCGAAGAGAAATTCAAGAAAATCAATATGGCCTACACCGTGCTTAAAGTAGCCTATGAAAGTTTTGAAAAACTCGAAGAAGAAAGCTTTACTGGATAAGATGCGCATGACGCATTGAGCTTTTTGCGTAAAACGCCTATATAAGACCTTATGAAAGATACAACGAATACAACACAGCCAACCAAAACGGTTAAGGCTAAAAAGGTTTTTGATATTGATCTCGACTGGGATGTGCCCAGCTTTGACAGCAAAAGCGAATTCGTCCCTGAGGCGGACCCGAATTATCATTTCGACCTTGATACAACCCGCGCCATTCTGGCGGGCTTTAAATATAACAAACGCGTCCTGATACAGGGTCTGCACGGAACGGGAAAATCGACACATATCGAGCAAGTATCCGCAAGACTGAACTGGCCGTGCATCCGTATCAACCTCGACAGCCATATCAGCCGTACCGACCTTATTGGCAAGGACGTCATCACCCTTAAGGACGGCCAACAGGTGACGGAATTTCAAGAAGGCCTGCTCCCCTGGTCGCTACAAAACAATGTCGCGCTTGTATTTGACGAATATGATGCAGGCCGACCGGACGTTATGTTTGTGATTCAACGCATATTGGAAAATGAAGGCAGATTAACGCTCGTCGATCAAAACAAAGTTATTACTCCCTCACCGTTCTTTAGACTTTTCGCCACGGCCAATACGATCGGATTGGGTGACACAACAGGGCTTTACCACGGCACACAGCAAATTAATCAAGGACAGATGGACCGCTGGAATATTGTCACGACACTTAACTATCTGGAGCCGGACACAGAGGCCGCAATTATTGCATCCAAATTTCCGAAAATGGCCAAAAAGGATTCAGATAAACAGATTATCCGCCAGATGATTCAACTTGCCACTCTCACCCGTAAAGGGTTCGAGCAAGGCGATCTCTCGACATTAATGAGCCCTCGCACCGTCCTAAGCTGGGTTGATAATTACAGTATTTTCGATGATCTCGCATATAGCTTCCGCCTCTCATTCCTGAATAAATGTGATGAACTGGAGCGCTCGATCGTGGCTGAATATTACCAACGTTGCTTTGGTGAAGAACTGAGCGGATATGAAGGTGAAAGCAACAGCGCAACCCCCTCCCTCACTATGAGCCATGGCTGAGGCAGCGGATAGTAAAAAGCTCGATCAAGTCAAAGAGTCTTTGGCCGCTTCTTTGCGCACCCTCGCCGAAGAGAAGGCTTTCAGCATTGACTATATGCCGCGCAACAGCAGCGGTACTGAGAGCTACCTTAACGGCTTTGTCGCCCGCATCCCTCACCCGCCAAAGAAGCTAAACTCAAAAGATATCACTCAACTGCGCGGCTTGAGTGATACGCTGGCCTTACGACACAAATATCATGACCGCAGCGCCTATGCCGCATACAGGCCACAACAAGAAGGTGCAGCAGCCTTGTTTTCTGCATTGGAAAAGGCACGCTACGAATCTCTCGCCGCCACAACAATGCCCGGTGTCATTGACAATTTACACGTCGCCTATCTCGGCAAAGCCAAAGATAAAGAATACACACACGCAAAGTCTCAAGACGATGTCCCATTACAAGAAGGCCTATACCTTTATGCGCTGGAAGTCTTTACAGGCCAGCCTCTCCCTAGGAATCTGCAAGATATCTCTGATTTATGGACTGATTACATCACCCAGCATATAAGCAAGAAATCCCTGAAAGCACTCAAAGATCAGACACAATCTCCTGCCTCTTTCCTAAAACAGGCGGCAAAGCTGGTGACGCTGCTTGAGCCTAATACCAAAAAGCGCGATCAAAACACTCAAGAAGACAGCAGTGATAAGAAAGAACAAACATCAAGACAACAAGAAACGCCCGAAGACCTCCAAACAGAAGAAGCGCAAAACATTTACACCGAGACACAACAAAGCGCCGTAACACCCAATCAGGATAATACCCGAACAAACGACCAGACGAAGACGGCTCAAATCGCTGAAAGCGACAACGAAGAGAACGAACAGCAACAAAAAGAGATACAATCAGCACAAAGCATAGAAGACGACCTTGATGAAGCCGACTCGCACCATGATGCTGACAACAACAGCAAAGCATCCGCTTCGAACACCTCTGAAGACGGCCATGTTAGAGGATACCATATATTCACCGATGCTTTTGATGAAGTTGTACAAGCCGAGAAACTCGCCACAGCGGCGGAGCTGAAACGCCTGCGCGCCGTATTAGACCAACAGCTAAGGCCCACGCAAAAGCTTATTGGACGGCTTGCCAATCGCCTACAAAGAAAGCTACTCGCCAAGCAACAACGCCGTTGGCAATTCAACCTCGAAGACGGTGTTCTGGATACAGGAAGGCTGGCGCAGATTATTGCAGATCCCAATCGCCCCGCGCGTTACAAGCAGGAAACAGAAACAGATTTTCGCGATACGGTTTTAACGCTACTTATTGATAATTCAGGCTCAATGCGAGGCCGTCCGATCTCAATCGCAGCAATGAGTGCCGATATCCTCGCACGCACAATGGAGCGATGTGGTGTAAAAGTTGAGATACTGGGCTTTACGACCAGAAGCTGGAAAGGCGGTCGAGCGCGCCAAGCTTGGATCGAACAAGACAAACCAAAAAAGCCGGGGCGTTTGAACGAGCTTCGCCATATCGTCTATAAGGGCGCCGATACACCGATGCGCCGCGCAAAGAATAATCTTGGCCTGATGTTAAAAGAAGGCGTTCTCAAAGAAAACATAGACGGCGAAGCCCTGCTTTGGGCACATGAGCGCCTTATCAAGAGGCCCGAGCAGCGCCGCATAATGATGGTTATTTCCGACGGTGCGCCTGTTGATGATGCCACCCTTGCCGGCAACGATCCACATTACCTTGAGGCTGACCTTTATAATGTCATCAACTGGATCGAGGCCAAAGGAGCCGTAGAATTGACCGCCATAGGAATTGGCCATGACGTGACACGCTATTACAGCCGCGCAATCACACTCCAGGATGTCTCAGATCTTGGTGAAACAATGATCGAACGCCTTCAGAATTTATTCTGATTACAACGGGCTTGGAGGCTTCATATGCTCAGCCGATAGTTGTGACTTTGACGGAGCCAAGTGACGTCGCAGCGCCTCAAATTCAGAAGCCTCGGACTGCGTAACTCCCATTGGATTCGGGCGACGGGTTTTATGCCTATGTTTTGCAACATTCTGCACGAAAAGCGAATCTTCAGCACTAATCACCGTTTGATTTGGGTTATCAGAGTTTGCATTCAGCCACTGCGCTTGCAATCTTGGCACAGTCATAGGTAAACAGCTTAGTCCCGCTACGATTTGGTCGGCGACCACATCCGACACAATATAATCAGCATTTTGAATAAGCGTTGCTCTCTTCTTTGGGTCAACACAGCTGATAATACGAACATCCCCTTTTACAATCTCATCAGCAAGCTGATCTTCCCAATATTGCGTGAAAGACTTCTTTTTATACTCTCCATTGGCAATAATAACCAAAGGCCAGCCGGATTGAGCCATAATCCGCGCATGGAACAATAAATTATCCATTGCCGACTTTGTGTCCAGATTCTCTTTTTGCTGCACCGCCAAAAGCGTATATTGCTCAGGACAGATATTGTATTCCTTCATAATCTTTGATTTATACTCGTCATCCTGAAACGCGTCTTGTGCAATATTTTGAAGAAAAAGCGTGCTGACATTTCCTACTTTTGAGATACGATCATGCTCAATGCCTTCACGAATAAGATTGTCACGATCAGCATCATTGCTTACGAATATCCGGTCACATAAAGGTTCAATAACCTGACGCTGCCTTACCCAATACGCCTCTGGCTCTGCCTCAGATCGAACGCCACCCATAATTGATATAAGAGGGCCGGCGGCTTTTACGGATGCTTGATTTTCCAAAAGCCACGTCGCAATGTTTTTACTTCCGTCGCCGAAAACATAGGATGGCACATCCGATCCATATCCTGCCTCTTCGTTTCTGGTGCACATATGCTCACAGCTTCTCTGAAGTTCATCTTTGAAGCCTGCCTCTTTACCGTTCTTACGGTCCTCTTCAGTAAACGTTAAAACATTTACCTTGTCTTTTAATTGATCGGGAATAACGGCTAAAGGATCAAAATTCTCGCGCCCCTGATCCGGCAAAAACGCTACTGTGTAACGACAATCCTTCCGGCCGAGTTTGATATCTTCTGCCATGAGAGCAGAGGCCATATTCATTTGCGCGTGCCCGCCGATATAAAAAACTTTATTCATAATATTCTCCTGTAAGGGAAGAGTCAATCCTCCTCCCCTTCATTGTCAAGTTTATCCCCTAGACAAAACAAGACGATAACCTTACCTATAGATACTATGAGCAAAGATAAAAAACAGATATTCAAACCAAAGCCAATCAGTGGATTTACTGAATGGCTTCCCGAAGTCCGCCTGTTGGAACAAAAATGGATGGATCATATCCGTCGTGTTTTTGAATCCTATGGCTATTGTAATATTGAGACGCCAAGTGTCGAAGAGCTCGATGTCCTACGCGCCAAAGGCGAAGTCGACAAAGAGATTTATGTGCTGGAACGCCTGCACAAAGAGGACACAGATGAGAGCGAAGCCCGCCTTGCCTTGCATTTCGACCAGACCGTTCCTCTGGCGCGCTATACGGCACAGCATTTCAACGATCTTGTTTTCCCGTTTAAACGCTATCAGATGCAGCGTGTCTGGCGCGGTGAACGGCCACAGATCGGGCGTAGCCGCGAGTTTTATCAATGCGATATTGATGTCATCAATGTCGACCAGTTGCCTCTGCACTTTGACGCGGAAATGCCGGCCGTCATTTATGAAGCGCTAATGGGACTTGATATCGGTAAAATCCAAATCCGCATTTCCAACCGCAAAATTTTGCTTGGCTTGCTTGAAGCTCTCAAGGTTGAAGACCCGATCGCGGTCACGCGCCATGTCGATAAGCTGGATAAAATCGGTGAGGAAGCCGTGCGCCACAATCTCGAACAAGACGGTCTGACCGAGACACAAATTGATAAAGTGATGATCGTCATCACATCCAAGACTTTGGACATCGAGGCAGAAAACGAACAAATGCGCGAAGGACTTGATGAGCTGAAATTTGTCATGGACCGTTTATCTCACCTGCCCGAAGGCGCTGCTGTGGCTGACCTTTCTATTGTACGTGGCTTGGATTATTACACAGGAACCGTTTATGAAACGCAGCTTCTTGATATTCCTGAATTCACCTCTTCTGTGTGTTCAGGCGGACGCTATGACGATCTGGCTAGCGCTTATATCAACAAGCATTTGCCGGGTGTCGGTATCTCAATCGGCTTTACAAGGCTGTTTGACGTTCTTTACCGCAATGGTCGTCTGGATCACTTGATCTCGGCCAAAACACCTGCGGACGTGCTGGTTATTGTTCCGAATGAAGAGCAACAGCCTCTTGCACAGGAAACAGCACAGACTTTGCGCCAGCGCGGCCTCAGGGTCGAGCTGTATCACGCTCCGCAAAAACTCAAGAAACAGCTCTCTTATGCCGAGAAGAAAGGCATTCCGCATATCTGGTTCCCACCGTTTGACGCAGATAGCGAGCATGAGGTCAAAGACATGGCAAGCGGCAATCAGGCAAAAGCCGACCCGCAAAGCTGGACGCCCCCAAAAGAGGCATCATGATACGTCAAAGCGCCCTCATCCTTACTTTGTTTCTAACGCTCGGTAGCGCGCCAAGCTTTGCCCAACAGGTTTACGCGCCCGCACAATGCGATTTTTCCATGCGCTTCCCCGATAGTTATTTCACACAAACCATGTGTCAGGAACTTGAAGGCGAACAGGCCTGCATCCCCGTTGCCAAATTCACCAAAGAATTTGAGACGGGCTATCTCTCTGTTGATTCCCGCTGTGCGCCCTTGCCACAAGGAATGTACCCCTTCTACGATCGTGCGATGACCGAGGCACTGGCCTCTCGTATTCTTGAGCGCTACGGAATCGCAGATGCCGATTACAGCTATCTTGAAAATGAAGAGCGCGGGATCAAAAGCGCAACGGCCATCGCCGAAGGAAAAAGCGGACAGGCGCAAATGTTTCTGATTTTACAGTTCTGGGTTGCAGAAGGTTCGGCGCTGACATCAGAGATCAAGCTTGTCGGTCAGGCAGGCGAAGAGATGCACCGCGCAGCGGCAGAAATCATGCAATCTGTCACAATAAAGTCAGAATAATTATCTTGGCCCAGATAAGAGACTATTAATTTCGGAAACTGAATTTTTTACGTGCTCTTCTTGAGGACGATCTCTCAACATAATCTTAACTTCAGTATATTCATAGTCTTCTATCTCTTCAGCGCTACACACATATTCTTTGTTCAAGAGCATCCTTCTTCCATCACGGTCTTCTAAAGCAACTGTCTGTATAGAAAGTGCTTGTTCAATTTGTTCCGCACTCTCTTGAACTTCCATACATAGCGGTTTATTTCTAAATAAATAGGTAACTTCTGTAGATTCACCCTCGATATCTTGCGCTTTTACAATATCGTCTTGTCTCAACGCTATTCTTTCGTCTCTGTCCGTGTGCAATACGACTATAGGCTTATCAGCTGTCGCCATGGACTCTACTATGACGTCAAAGCTGCTTATGGTCAGGAGGTGGCTGTCCCGAGATTGACCATTAGAAAGCCATACAGTGATAAAGAGGAGATTATTACTTTCTTCCACAGAAACGATAAAATCACGCTTTAAGCATATTGGCTTACCGTCTGAATTTTCCGCTAAAATAAACTCTGACATCTTATTTTTTCCAATCAATGTTAACTTTTGTCATAAAAACAAGTTAACTAATACATGTCAACCTTTTGGAGTTTTATTTTTTCGACCATAGAGAAAAATCCATTGCGGCGATTTGGTGAGATATTGCTGTCCAGTCCCAGATCTGCAAATATTGCCTCAATATCAACCTGATCCAAATGAGCAAGAGACACACCCTGATAGGCTTTATCAAGCACGGCAATTAATCCCTTCACTAGAATCGCATCACTTGTCGCACGAAAATAAAGAGCGTTATCTCTGGGCTCGGCGACCATCCAAACTTGAGAGACACAGCCCTCAACCTTATTCAAATCGACCTTTTCCGCCTCAGATAACTCAGGCAGAGCTTGCCCTAGCTCAATAAGATAGGCATAGCGCTCTTCCCAATCTTCAAACAAAGAAAAATTGTCTATAAGCTCTTTTATAGCTTCCGTTCGCATTCATTCACCCTAGTTTAAATTTTAAAGAATTATTTATCTTTTCGTTTAATGGTGAAGATAGGGGTTGCAAGGCTCTTTGGCAATTGGCAAAGTTATTGCATTGAGTCTCATAAGAATTTAGGCTCCGGTTAAACAGCAAGGAAGATTTGACGATGAGTAAATCCGAAGACGGCGATAAAAACGATAAGAACACACTTTACTGCTCTTTTTGCGGTAAGTCGCAGCATGAGGTGCGCAAGCTGATTGCAGGACCAAATGTCTTCATTTGTAATGAATGTGTCGAGCTTTGCATGGATATCATCCGCGAAGAAGACAAGTCACAGATCGTTAAATCCGGTGAAGGCGTTCCCGCTCCATCTGAAATCAAGGAAGTTCTTGATGATTACGTTATCGGCCAAGAGCGCGCGAAACGCATTCTCTCCGTAGCTGTACACAACCACTATAAACGTTTAGAACACGGTGCGACCGGCTCTAATGCTGATGTTGAGCTTTCAAAGTCCAACATTCTACTCGTCGGTCCTACAGGCTGCGGTAAAACACTTTTGGCACAAACACTGGCGCGTATTCTTGACGTGCCCTTCACCATGGCTGATGCCACGACATTGACCGAAGCGGGTTATGTCGGTGAAGACGTTGAGAACATCGTATTGAAGCTGCTTCAGGCCTCCGATTACAATGTTGAGCGCACACAGCGCGGTATCGTCTATATTGATGAGATCGACAAAGTATCGCGCAAATCCGACAACCCATCCATTACGCGTGACGTATCCGGTGAAGGTGTGCAGCAAGCACTTCTGAAACTGATGGAAGGTACTGTTGCATCCGTTCCACCGCAAGGCGGACGTAAACACCCACAACAAGAATTCTTGCAAGTTGACACCTCTAACATTCTCTTTATCTGTGGTGGTGCATTTGCCGGTGTTGACCAGATCATCGCTAAACGCGGAAAAGGTACCTCTATTGGATTTGGCGCTGTTGTAGAAGACCCGACAGAGAAAAAGGTTGGTGAGCTTCTTGCCGATATTGAGCCAGAAGACCTGCAACGCTACGGTTTAATTCCTGAATTTATCGGCCGTTTGCCTGTTATCGCGACATTAGAAGACCTCGATGAGGACGCGTTGATTACAATTCTGACCGAGCCTAAGAATGCTTTGATGAAACAGTATCAAAAGCTCTTTGATATCGAAGGCGTTGTCCTGACGTTCACTGATGATGCCTTGCGCGAAATCGCAAAACAAGCGATCGCCCGTAAGACAGGTGCTCGTGGACTTCGTTCCATCCTAGAAGGGTTGCTTCTCAACACAATGTACGAAGTACCTGATATGGATGACGCAGCCGAAGTTATCGTTACCGCTGAGACGGTAAAAGACGAAAAGGCCGAGCCTGAAATCAAAAAAGGCAAAAAGAAAAAGCCGACTAAAGATAAGGGCGAAGAAAAAGAAAGCACTCTGACGGCCGCATCGTAAACATTCTACGATTAGTTAAGGATTTAAAAAGAGCCCCACAAGGGGCTTTTTTCTTGTATCAGGCGCCCCGAAGAAAACGAGAGAGTTACTCATCCACGGGTTTGAAACCGGTCTTTTTATGAAAGTTGTGGCGGGACGTGACTTCACGGATTGTGCCGGATTTTGAACGCATGACAATTGAATGCGTAATTGCGCGCCCTGCAGAACGGCGCACGCCACGCAGCATAGTCCCTTCTGTGACACCGGTTGCGGCAAACATGACATTATCGCCATAGGCCAGATCATCAATGGTATAAACCTTGGACAGATCTTTGATGCCCCATTTCTCGGCTCTGGCTCGCTCTCCATCATTACGGAAGACAAGCTTACCTAGCATTTGGCCGCCCGTGCATTGAAGCGCAGCCGCAGCCAGAACGCCCTCTGGCGCACCGCCTTGCCCCATATAAAGGTCAACACCCGTATCCGCATCTGTGGTCGCAATTACACCCGATACATCTCCGTCCTGTATCAGCATGATACGCGCACCTGCCTCACGGATTTTTGCAATCAGCTCTTCATGACGGTGACGATCAAGCACACAGACCAAGAGCTCTTCGATCTCTGCCCCCTTGGCCTTGGCAAGATTAGACAAGATTTCTTTGGGCTTCGCGTTAAAATCAAGAATATCGTTTGGTAGGCCCGGCCCGATAGCAAGCTTGTCCATATAGACATCCGGCGCGTTTAGGAAACCGCCCTCTTCTGTCATCGCCAAAACAGCCAAGGCATTCATACCACCTTTTGCAGTGATTGTTGTTCCCTCAAGCGGATCAAGAGCGATATCAACCTTTGGCCCCCCGCCTTTACCGACTTTCTCTCCGATATAAAGCATTGGCGCTTCGTCGCGTTCGCCTTCGCCTATCACGACGCGCCCCTGAATATTAAGCGAGTTAAGCGCAGAGCGCATCTCATCCACAGCGGCCTGATCTGCTTGTTTTTCATCACTGCGCCCAACAAGTCTGGACGCAGCCAG
>CAXGMH010000019.1:0-28758 GCA_964010795.1 uncultured Alphaproteobacteria bacterium | reverse complement strand
GAAAGAATCAGGTAGAGTCTATCAAAATATGCTGCAAACAGATGCGTCAATTAACCGTGGAAACTCCGGTGGCCCGATGTTTAACACACAAGGTGATGTGATTGGGATCAACACAGCTATCTTTTCACCGACAGGCGGATCCGTCGGGATCGGCTTTGCCATTCCTTCGAACATGGCAAAATCCGTTATAGACCAGCTTATCTCTTATGGTCGTACACGGCGCGGATGGCTGGGAGTGCGCATTCAGATCGTAACCGATGAGATCGCCGAGAGTCTCGGACTGGACAGAGCGCGCGGCGCATTGGTTTCCAGCGTCACAGAAGGCGGCCCCGCAGCCAATGCCGAGCTTAAAGCAGGAGATATCGTTCTCAGCTTTAACGGTGAACAAATCTCCGAGATGAAAGAACTTCCGCGCCTTGTCGCAAGTGCCGAGATCGGTAAGCCGGCTCAGATCACTCTTTGGCGTGACGGAGAAGAACTGAGCAAGACTGTAGAGCTTGGTGAGCTGGAAAAGGCCGAGGAAGAAGGCCTGCTCGAAGAAACACCGACAGGCCATGCTACAAAGGGCGAGCTTGAACTTGAGCAAGAAGGCCTGCAACTTTCAAGCATCACGCCCGAACTCGCCGAACGCTTCCAGATCGCAGCCGATCTCGAAGGTGTTTTAATTACAAATGTAAAACGCGGCTCTGAAGCAGCCAGCAAAGGCCTCGAGCCAGGCGATGTTGTGGTTGAAGTCAATCAAAAACCTGTAAAAACACCTCAGGAACTAGCCACGATTCTGGATGATGTTCGCGATGCAGGGCGTCGCTCTGCGCTGTTTCTGGTCAACCGCAGCGGTGATGTACGCTTTGTGGCATTGCGCTTGAAATAAGCGTGATGCAACGCTTTGTCCATATCATCGCCGGCCCGACCGCCTCTGGTAAAACAGCCTTTGGCATTGAACTGGCACAACAAATTTGCCATGAGAAAGGGCAGGACTGCGTTATTATAAATGCAGACTCCATGCAGATATACGCAGCTCTGCCTATCCTCACGGCTCAACCCGATGCCGAAGAGCAAGCCTCTGTAGAGCACAGGCTATATGGAGTTCTTGATCCTGCACTAAGCTGCACTGCGGTTAAATGGCGTGATATGGCCATAGAGGAAATCTCGCGATGCTTTGAGGCAGGTAAGCAACCCATACTTGTCGGCGGCACTGGATTTTATATGCAGGCATTGACCGACGGGCTGTCCCCTATCCCCGAAGTCGCCGAAGATATTCACGCCCTTATCCTCGCACAGTCAGAAAATGACGTTGAGTCTCTTTACCAAGAACTCAGACAAATTGATCCCGTCTTGGCCAACCGCCTCAACCCGGCGGATAAACAAAGGATTGCGCGCGGCGTGGAGGTGTTCCGCTCTACCGGCAAGCCACTTTCGGAATGGCAGAAAGAACCGCTTTCTCCACCGCCTCATGACTGGCAGTTTGAAATCACAGTGTTGCGGCCTGATCGTGGATGGCTGCATGAGCGCATCAATAACCGCGTGCCTAAGATGCTCGAGCTTGGCGCTATGGAAGAAGTACGCGACCTTGCCGTGCAAATAGAAAAAGGCAGAATCCCAGAAACAGCAGGTATTGTCAGAGCACATGGCTTCCGCGCTTTTCGTCGTCACTTGAATGGTGAATGCTCTTTGGAAGACGCTATCGCATACACACAAACAGAAACGCGCCAATATGCCAAACGCCAGGATACATGGTTTGGCAATCAGCTTCTTAAGGCAGACCTGACACAGCATGAGCGTATAAATAACGTCTCGGCTAAAACTTTACCTTGATTTTTAGCTTCTGCTGCGCTGCACTCTATATAAGAGAGTCACACTCATCACATATTAGCCCGCAGGAGCATCCATGCCTAAAGTTCTTATCAGCGATAAAATGTCATCACGCGCAGAAGAAATATTCAAGTCTCGTGGGCTAGAAGTGGATATCATCACAGAAATGAGCCCTGAGGAGTTGAAGCGCAAGATAGGCGAATATGACGGACTGGCCGTGCGCTCATCTACAAAGGTGACAGCCGACATTCTTGACGCGGCAACCAAACTGAAAGTCATCGGACGCGCAGGGATCGGCGTAGACAATATTGATACAAACTACGCCACTACAAAAGGCGTGATTGTTATGAACACTCCCTTTGGTAACGCAGTGACTACAGCCGAACACGCTTTGTCTATGATGATGGCGCTTGCCCGTCAAATTCCGCAAGCGAATGCCTCCACCCATGCAGGAAAATGGGAAAAGAAAAAGTTTATGGGTGTTGAACTTTACAGCAAGACACTCGGCATTGTCGGTTGCGGGAATATCGGCGCGATTGTCGCCAGCCGTGCTTTGGGGCTTCATATGAAAGTCATCGCCTATGATCCTTTCCTTACACAAGAGCGTGCCGAGAAACTCGGCATAGAGCGTGTCGAACTCAAAGACCTGATGCAGCGCTCGGACTTTGTTACAATTCATACCCCACTTAATGACAAGACACGCGGGCTTATTAATGCTGAAATGCTTGCTCTCGCAAAACCGGGCTTGCGTTTAATAAACTGCGCTCGCGGCGGTCTTGTAGTCGAGAAGGATTTACTTGCCGCTCTTGAAAGCGGGCAAGTCGCAGGAGCAGCGCTGGATGTTTTCGAAGAAGAGCCGGCGCATGAAAACCCGCTTTTCGGGCGAGACGATGTTATCTGCACACCACATTTGGGAGCATCAACCACAGAAGCACAAGTCAATGTCGCCATTCAAGTCGCCGAACAGCTCTCGGATTACCTATTAAACGGCGCGATCACAAATGCGCTGAATATGCCGTCTATATCGGCTGAAGAAGCGCCCAAGCTTAAGCCCTATCTTGGTCTTGCCCGTTCAATCGGCGCGCTAGCCGGACAGATCGGTGAATCAGCAATAACCGAAGTCAGCATTGATTACACAGGCCACGCAGCACATCTCAATACAGGGCCACTTAGCGCCGTTATTTTGGCCGAGCTGTTAAAGCCGATCACAGATCAGGTGAATATGGTCAACGCCATGAGTATCGCAAAGCTAAAAGGGATCACAGTATCTGAAAGCAAAACACAAAAGGCCGATGACTACACGACCGCCATTCGTATTACCGTCACAAGCGAGAAACGCAAACGAGCCCTTACAGGAACATTGAATGCCGCCGGATATCCGCGCATCGTAGAGATTGAAGGCGCAAAAATCGAGGCCTCCATCGGTGCGAATATGTTATTTATCCGCAATGAAGACAAGCCCGGATTTATCGGCGCTTTAGGCGTTTATCTCGGTGAGAAGGGTTATAATATCGGGCATTTCTATCTTGGCCGTAAAGAAGAAGATCAATCTGCATTGTCGATGATAAGCCTCGACCGCGCCATAGAACAAGACGATATCAAAGGCATATTGAACCTGCCTCATATCCTACAGGCTCAAAAACTGGAATTTGAAAATATAGGCTAGGCTTATTAAGCGACAGATGTCGCGGTTGCCTGTCTATCAGCCTCCGGCTCACCCAGAACCGTACGGACAATATTGACCAGTTGACCGGAATGGATTGGCTTGAACACAAGCTGGTCTGCAATTTCGCGAGCCTCTGTAATCAGTGACGTGTCCTGATCGAACCCGCCACCACCGGTGATGCACACTGTTTTGATCGTCGGGTTCATTTGTTTCGCCGTTGCGATAACAGCAACACCGTTCACTTCATTCATATAAATATCACTGATGACGAGAGAATAGTTACTTGGGTTATTCTGCAATTCTGTAATTGCCTCAATCGAGCGCGTAAAGACCTCGGCCTCGTAACCTGCGCGCATGAGAATAGATTTATATGTCAGCGCGATCGGCGAAAGATCGTCAACAATCATGATGGTCATTATTATGCTCTCCTATTTTTTAACAGCTTAAACTATTTACCCAACAAAATGCAAAATTCTTGAAGGTCTATCCTCAACAATAATGCACAGCCCCATTAATCTCTTTTTAAGAGCTCCTTGCCTATACTTGTTGCCAAGGGTATGTGAGCATCATATAAGGATTACCTTGACATAATCAAGTTTTTCTTATATTTTTCTTTCATAAGGGTAAGTTTTAATGCTATTTACCTATGGATGAGTAAGGCAATTTGCATTTAAAATGCTGTCTTACCCAATGCGCGCAATTGAGAAAGACTGCCGAGCCACAGTGTAAAAAGGCTCAAAGATAAGAGGGGAATATTCCAATGGCTACACAAACCATCACAATTAATGATGCGAACCGCTACGATCTGCCAGTTGCACTGCAAGATCTGCAAACAGACAATATCCTAAGCATTCGCATGAACGCTGATGGCGACCTGATTATTCAGTTCCGCGACGGTATGGAGCTCATCATTGACGATTATGATGCCAATGCCAATTTACAACAAGCAATAGAAGTCTCGCTTTCTGACGGATCAATCATGAGCCTGGAAGCCATGCAAGCTTATATGGATATGCAAGGCTTTGATGTTGCAAGTCTTTCTGCGGCGCGACTGAACAATATCCAGACAGCAGCCGGCCCTCTTGGCGCGACACAACAAGATATCGACGAGCCTGAACAGGCTCAGGAAATTGCAACATTGGACGAAGTCGAACTGGAAGCCATCGTTGAAACAGATGCAGCAAATGCACAAAACGGCATCGCGTCTTTGAGTGATGATATGCTTTTCGTTGCCGATGCTGATAATGCACCTGCAAGCCTTCTTGATGGGATGGCTATCACAGCCGCAACAAATAATGAAGATGTTGCTTTGGCTGAAATTGAGCCTGCTGCCGGCGAAGATTTAGCCTCTATCGAGCCCGCCGCAGGTGATGCTGCGGGCGCAATTGCTGGCGGTGGCGGTCTCGGCTTTAACAGCTCGGTTGACCAGACATCGGCTCTAGACATTTTCGCCGTTGGCCCCGTTGGCCCGACAGCTCTTCAATTTGGCCTTCCTGAACCACAGGATCAACCGGTCAACCCAGACATTTTGAATGCGGCAGTTCCGCAAAGCACGCCTCAGCCCATCGCTGGCGCAGCAAGCCAACAGGTCTTTGAAGACAACTCAATTGCACCGACAATCAATGCACAACCTTCTGTAACAGATGGCAGCGTGCAAATTACAGTATCTATTACAGGCATTCCGTCTAATGTCGGCGTAAACACAGCCAGTTCTGGCGGAACGTACAATGCCGGAACAGGCACATGGACAATCACTCTGCCTGCAGGACAAGGCATTACAGCCGGCCCTCTTTTGACACCTCCTGCAAACAGTGATGTCGACTTATCAAATTTGACGCTTAGCGTTACCGAAACAGAGCTTTCAAGCGGCGACACAATCACAGTAACCAATGATTTCAGCATTATCGTCGATGCCGTTGCAGATACACCCACTGTGGCTGCAAACAACACAGGCGGACAGGAGCTGCAAAGCGTTCCCTTAAACATCTCTACAGCTGTTACAGATCTTGACGGTTCAGAAAGCATCCGTGAAATTCGTGTTTCCGGCCTGCCTAGCGGCGCGACCATGAATAACGGAAGCCTTGACACAACAACAGGCGAATGGGTTTTGAATACCGGTGATCTGGCAGGTCTTGAGATCAATCTGCCAAACGGATCAGAAGGCACTTATACACTTAATATTGTTGCCCAGTCCTTTGACAATCCTACGGACTCAGAGATTACAACGGCCAATAACATAGCCTCAGCCAATACAAGCGTTACATTGACGATTACAGATGGCGAAACTCCAATTATCGGCGTGACGCCAATCGGAAATGTTGATGAGTCCTCTGTCTCTCAACCAAAAACAGTCAGCGGAACGATCAATGTTGATTTCGGCAATGACACCCCAGGCTCAATCACACCTAACGGCAATGTCACGATCAGTGGTTCTGTCGCCGGAGGCTCTCTAACATCTGGCGGTGTCCCTGTTACGACATCAGTCAGTGGCGGTGTGGTCACTGGAACAGCAGGCGGTGTGACTGTCTTCACTCTTGAAGTGAACCCGAATACTGGTGGCTATAATTTCTCTTTATTCCAGCCGCTTGACCATGCTGATGGTACAAATCCTGATGATGTGATTTCCATTGAATTCGATTATGTAGCGCAAGACAGTGACGGCGACATGGCCACTGGCTCTGTACGCGTTGACGTTATTGATGATGCGCCTGTCGCAGTCAATGATGTAAGCGTTGTTCCAAATACACAGACAACAGTTACAGGCAACGTCATAACAAATGATGATGCAGGTTTTGATACGAATGCGACTGTTACAAACATTAGCTTTGGCGGAACGTCTGTTGCCGTTCCTGCCACAGGTACAACAACGATCAACGGCACCTATGGCACATTGACCATCGCAGCGGACGGTACGTTCAGCTATACGAAGTCAACAAGCACTGACAACGATGATGTCTTTACCTATACACTCACAGATGCAGATGGCGATAGCGACACAGCAACTCTGACACTTGATCTGCAAGAACTGCTTGACCCTCCTGTGATTAACGGCGGCGATACGACATCTGTGGATGAGAGCAACGTCCTGACAACATCCGGAAATCTGAACATCACTTATGATGCAGGCGGACCGGGTAGCGTCTCGGCAAATGCGACCAATTCAAACTATCCGTCAGGCCTGTCCTCTAACGGTACAGCCATAGCGGTCACTTTGACTACAGTTGGCGGGCAAAGCATCTATACAGGAACAGCAGGCGGCACGACTGTTTTCACCTTTACGCTTAATAGCGACGGAAGCTATAACTATGAACAATTCGAGCAAATCGACCATCCGGATACAACAAGTCCTGATGACGCGCTTGTTTTACGCTTCGGCTTCACGGCCACCGACACAGAAGGCGAAGAGGCTGATGGCGCGGTTTCAGTAACCGTTCGTGATGACGGCCCTGTTGCAGTTAATGACACTGTCTCTGCCGAACAAGGCGGAAACACCGCGACAGGCAATGTCCTGAGCAATGATGATGCAGGATTTGACAATCCCGGCGTTGTGACACAAGCCTCCCTTGGCAGCACTACGGTAACTGTCCCAAGTTCGGGCAGCGTGACATTGAACGGTGCTTATGGCTCTCTTACAATTTCTGCTGATGGTTCATACAGCTACACCACTTCATCTACGGACGGTACGGATAATTTTGTCTACACTATCCGTGATACAGACGGCGATACTGATACAGCTACTTTGTCAGCAACATCTACGGATGATGACCAGCCTGTCATCACCAGCATCACGGGCAACCTGCACGCCGACGAATCTTCTGCGGCGACACGCACGCTGACGGGTCAAGTCAATGTCGATTACGGCAATGACGGCACAGGTGCCTTCACAACTGAAAATGGTGCATTTTCTGCGTCCATGTCCCTGACATCTCTGGGTGCTCCCGTTACAGTTTCTGTAATCGGCGGCCAATATGTGGGAACAGCAGGCGGACGCACAATCTTCACGCTCGATATTAATAGCAATGGCTCATTCACCTTTAGCCAGTTGGATCAGATCGACCACCCGAATACCAGCAACATGGATGAACCTGTGTTCCTGAGCTTTGGCGTTCGCGCTCAAGACGGCGATGGTGACAGAACAAATGGCAGTATTGTAATCCGTCTGGATGATGATGGCCCTGTTGCCGTCAATGACACAGCGACAGCCTCTGAATCCGGTACAGCCGTAAGCGGTAATGTCCTGAGCAATGATGATGCAGGCTTTGACTCACCGGGCACAGTAAGCGAAGTAAGCATCGGTGGCAGCTCTGTTAACGTTCCGTCTTCCGGCACAATAACAATCAATGGCGCCTATGGAACACTGACAATCGCAGCAAACGGTAGCTATACCTACACACCGGCCAGCAATGGCGGCGGCGTTGACAGCTTTACCTACACACTCACTGATGCAGATGGCGACAGCGATTATGCCGAGCTGCGTGTTACCGTTAGCGAAGATGACGATCAACCCGTTATTACCAGCATCACAGGCAACCAGCACGCCGATGAATCTTCTGCGGCAACGCGCACAATCTCGGGCCAAGTCAATGTCGATTACGGCAATGACGGCGCAGGTGCCTTCACAACTGAAAACGGTACATTCTCCAGTTCAACCGGCCTGACATCTCTGGGTGCAGCCGTGACAGTCACTCTTTCCGGTGGCCAATATGTCGGAACGGCAGGCGGGCGCACTATCTTTACCATGGATATTCAGTCTAACGGCTCTTATACATTCCGTTTACTGGATTCTCTTGACCACCCGAATACAAACAATCCAGATGAACCGATCTATCTTGATTTCGGCGTTCGCGCTCAAGACGGCGATGGTGACAGAACCGATGGAACAGTCCGCATTCGCGTCGATGATGACGGCCCACAGGCAGTTGATGACAGCAACACTGTCTCTGGTGACGGTGGTAGCGTTAACGGCAATGTTCTTACTAACGATCAAATCGGTTTTGACGACAATAACAGCAATGCCGATGTAACACAGGTTCGCTTTGGCGGTACCATCATCAACATTCCTGCCTCTGGTTTTGCAACCATCACAGGTGCGCATGGTGTGTTACAAATCAATAAATTCGGCGCGTATAGCTACACCTCTACGGATAATTCAGGACAAACGGATGTCTTTGAATATACCATCCGCGATGCAGATGGCGATACAGCAACGGCGGATCTGTCTATAGACCAGACGCCTACCACTGTACCGCCGGTGACAAATGTTACTGCCGATATCAATGCACCTGATTTTTATGAGGATACGTCCACTTATCAATCTTTGGATATTTCTGCTGGCTACAATGGCGGAAACGGCAATGAGACAATGACATTGCGTATCACCGGCATTCCGAATGACTGGGAAATCGAATCCACTGACGGCTTCACTTTCGTTAATGGCGGCTGGGAAAAAACAGTAAACTCAAGCAGCTATAACTCAAACGGTTTCCGTTTGCGTCCGTCTCGTGATAACAGCGATGATGATGGAAATATCCGCCTTGATGTGCGCGTCAATGACCCCGATCACGGCACAAGCACAGCCACGGATTCAGATCGCGCAATCGTTGATGCTGTTGCCGATAACGTTGACATCAACTACGACACTGTTGTATCGGCAAACAACCACATTATGTGGCAATCTGTTCCGATTACGAGCAACTTCCCGGATCCTCGCGTTCCTGCGCAGCCATATATCAAAAAGATTTCACAAATCTTCGGTATTGATCTGCGTGATACAGATGGCTCGGAAAGCATCACATCAATTGAGATTACGTTCACAGGATCAACATCGCCATTGGTAACACCGACGCCGGGCGTTTATTATCCGCCGATCAGCTTCTCTCACGGGACGGCTCAAAGCCTTGCCGTTGGCTCGGAAATGTTGAATTTTGCGCTCAATAATTTCTCAACGCCAGCGAATTACAAGATTAAGTACACATTCTCTTTGCAAGAATTTATGCAAGCTGAGATACAGTCTGGTTTTGGCCCTATCCGCGCAGACATCAAAGTCTTCTCAGGAGAAACCGACCTGACGGATCAGGAACTGACAACATCAAACAACACAGCCGTTCAGACTGACAGTGTTATGATGACCGTTGGAAATATCTCTCTATCACCACTTGTCCTTGATCTTGATGGAGACGGTGTTGAGCTGAGTAATCTGGGTGAGACAGAGACCTATTTCGACCTGAATGGCGATGGTATTCTCGAAGGCACAGGTTGGGTAAGACCGGATGACGGCCTGCTTGCAATCGACAATAACCGCGACGGCATCATCAATGACGGTACAGAGCTGTTTGGTGACCAAGGTGGCGAATTTGCCAATGGTTTTGACTCTCTCGCACGTCTGGACAGCAATCAGGATGGTCAGGTTAACGATCAAGATGCCCAGTTTGCGGATCTGGTCGTATGGCGTGACCTTAATGCTGACGGTGTTTCTCAGGTAGACGAATTGGTAACGCTGTCCGATCTGGGTATCTCCGGTATCTCGCTCGATGCAGTAGAAGTCTGGAAGGTTGACGGGACAAACTATATCTCGCATGAAGCCAGCTTCATTTATGAAGACGGCAGAGAAGGCTTGATCGTTGATGCATGGTTTAAATCTGTCGGCATTGACAAGACACAAGGCGCAGACATCTATGATGAATACGAACAGGCACAAGAAGATGCGATTGCCCAATCAGCAATGATGGCGGATCAACAATCGGACGAGGAATTATCCGAATTGATTGAAATGCTGCAATCATACAACATCACAGCCGTTGATTTTGCCGAAGGTGATATGATCGATTTAAGTGATCTGGTCGGTACACAGACAGATCTGGATCAGGCGATCGAAGCCTTTGTGATCTCTTCTGATACTGGCGAAGGTGAAGCGATCACTATTGAAACAGCCCAAACCTATCTTGGTAATACTGCCAATATGGCGGATCTGGCTGCGGTTGATCTGGAACAACTCTTTACGACAATGCAGGCACAAAACCCTGAATCGTAAAGTAAAACGCATAAAAACAATAAAACGGCCTTTCGGGGCCGTTTTTTTCATAGTATAATCGCAATCAAGTTTTAGGAATAAACACTTGATTTTTTATGGCTTTGTCGTCATAACTGAACAAAACGAGGGGCTTATTTGATGTCTATTTTAAAACGTTTCGCTTTGACCACCAGTGTTCTTGGACTGAGTTTGGCTGCCTGTACAGGCGCTATGGCTCAGAAAGTATCTTTGAAAGATGCCGTTAATTTTGGTCTGTCAAACAATCCGGAATACGGTATCGTTGCCAATACACGAATGGCGACTGAAAAAGAACTGGATCAAGCACGCGGTCTTTTACGCCCTTCTGTTGACCTTAGCGGTGATCTTGGTCTGGAATATACGGATGACCCGAACACAAGAGCCGGCGTTGATCCGGACGACACAGAGACACTTTTCCGTTCACAAATCGGCATTACACTAACACAGCTTTTATTTGACGGCTTTGCCTCACAAAGCGAGATCGAGCGACAGGCTGCTCGTGTACGTTCTTCCGCATACCGCGTTGAAGAAACCGCCGAGTTTGTCGCCCTTGATATTACAGAAGCCTATCTCGAAGTCCTGCGCCAGCGTGAGCTTCTTGATATTGCCCGCGACAACATCCGTGTTCACACAGACATCATGCAGCAAACACAAGATGCTGTTATGGCCGGCCGTGCCACAGATGCCGATTTGGCACAAGTGGACGCCCGTCTCTCACGCGCCCGCGCCACCGAAGCAGATGTACGTCAGGCATTGCGCAACGCTGAGTCTATTTACAAGCGTGAAACAGGCGAACTTCCCGGCGAGCTGGAGCTTTCTCCTGTTCCGATCCATATGATTGCCGAAACGGTTGAAGACGCAGTTGATATCTCTTTGGTCGAAGGGCCAACCGTTAAAATCTTCGAAGCTGACATCGACGTTGCCGAAGCCGAGCTCAAAGCCTCTGAAGCAAGCTTCTATCCGGAATATAACCTCCAGCTTGATGCTCTTGGTGCAAGAGACGTCGGCGGTGTTGAGGGAGATGACGGCTCTGCCCGCGCATTGGTCACACTTAACTGGAACCTCTATCGTGGCGGCATTGACACGGCACGCCGTAAAGAATTCATCTATCGCCGCGCTACCGCAAAGGAACAGCGCAATGAAAACGCCCGCGCCACCGAAGATGATGTGCGCCAGACTTGGGCAGCCATGATTGCACAAGGCGACAGAGCACGTGAATTCGTTATTCAGGCACAGGCGAACGGTCGTATCGTTAACGCCTATCGCGACCAGTTCGAGCTTGGCCGCCGCACGCTTCTTGACGTTCTCGACGCCCAGAACGAGCACTTTGTATCCCGCAGCAACACTGTTAATGCGGAATATCTTGAAATGCTCGCTATGTATCGTTTGCTTTCTTTACAAGGTGACCTGGTAGACTCTCTGGGTGCGGATATGCCACGTGAAGCATCCCTTCAGGAATTAAGCGTAGAGTAAGGAACGGATCGAGATCATTGTGACGGACACCCCCTCCAAGGACAATCAGACCGACCAGCCTGCGCAAAAAAAAGCGAACAAGAAAAACGCACACAGCACTTCCGATGACCAGACAATAAGCTGGCCTCTTGAGGCCGAGCGCACCGCAATGAAAAGTCCATTGCTCGGTGCGTTACAGATTCTGGCGGGCCATTATGGGCGCCGCACATCACAAGAATCGCTATCAGCCGGCCTGCCGATCGGCGCAAGCGGTGTTACACCGCAGCTTTTCTTGCGTGCCGCCGAGAGAGCTTCCATGGATGGGCGCCTCGTACAAAAATCACTGACGGCGATGGGGCTTGCCCCCAACCTCCCCTGCATCCTTGTTCTTGATGGCGGGCAAGCCTGTATCTTGTGGAAAATAGCCGCACCGAAATCAGAAAAAGCACAAAAAGAATTGCTCAACGCAGAAAAACAGGATGGTCGCAAGAAAGTTCATCCCGACAGCCGTTTTGTCGTCGAATTCCCTGAAACACAGGGTGAGAAAAAAGCAATCACACTGGAAAAACTCGAAAAGATCTATACAGGTCACGCCTTTTTCCTCCGCCCTATCGCACGGCTTGATGAGCGTGCAGGTCCAACAGGCAACCGCGACCCTATGCGCAAAGGCCGCCGCGACTGGTTCTTCTCTCGCCTTTGGGAAAATCAGGGCATTTACCGCGAAGTTATCATGGCCGCAATCATGATTAATTTATTTGCCCTCGCCTCTCCGTTGTTTGTCATGAATGTCTATGACCGTGTTGTTCCCAATAACGCTGTCGAGACGCTCTGGGTCTTGGCCGCAGGCGTGGGAATTGCCTATATCTTTGACTTTTTACTCAAAAATTTACGCGCCTATTTCCTTGATATTGCGGGACGTAGAGCCGATGTCAAAATCTCTGGCATTATCTTTGAACAGCTCATGGGCATGAAAATGAACCAGCGCGGCAAAAGTGCCGGCGTCATGACAAGTCATATGCGCGAGTTTGAGACGATACGAGACTTTTTCACCTCGGCAACACTTGTCACACTTATTGACCTCCCCTTTACCCTTTTCTTTATCACCGTCATTTTTATTATCGGCGGACCGGTTGCGTGGGTTCCTCTATTGGCTATGCCTATTGTTATTGGTGTCGGCCTTGCGCTACAGAAACCCTTGGAAAAGGTCATCAAAGAATCCATGAATGAAAGCGCTATGAAATCCGCTCTTTTATTCGAATCCGTAACAGGGCTTGAAACCCTCAAAGTACAAGCAGCAGAAGGCAACGCTCAACGCCGTTGGGAAGAGTTGACCGAAAAATCATCACGCACAGCAGTCAAGTCAAAAAACCTCTCTGCTCTTGCGCTTAACTGGGCAACCTTCGTGCAACAAATCACATCTGTCATTGTGGTGATTGTCGGAACGTATCTTATCGCTGACGGCTCACTGAGCATGGGAGCACTTATCGCCTGTGTGATCCTGACAGGCCGTGCCATGATGCCCCTTTCTCAAGTGGCCGGATTAATGACAAGGCTGAACCAGTCACAACAGTCCTTTGCCCAGCTTGACGAGCTGATGGCCAAGGATATCGAACGTCCTCGCGATAAGACCTTTATCTCTATGCCCGAGATCAAAGGTCGTGTTGAATGCCGTGACGTTGTCTTTCACTATCCAGACCAATCAACACCGGCGGTGAACCACCTCAATCTGACCTTAAAGCCAGGAGAGCATATTGGTATTATCGGAGCGGTCGGTTCTGGGAAGACGACATTACAGCGCCTCCTTTTAAACCTGTATGAGCCAAGCAATGGTGCAATCCTGATTGACGGCGTTGATGTGCGCCAGATTGATCCGGGTGATTTACGTCGCAATATCGGCGTTGTTCAACAAAGCCCCCAGCTTTTCTACGGCTCTGTGCGTGAGAATATTACGATGGGACATGAGACAACGCCAGATCGCGCTGTTTTGCGCGCCGCTGAATTGTCCGGCGTTACTGATTTCCTGCGCGACAGTCCGCATGGTCTGGACACTCAAGTCGGTGAGCGCGGCGAGTCTTTATCCGGCGGACAACGTCAAGCCGTCGCAATTGCCCGGGCACTTCTTTACGATCCGCCAATCTTGATTATGGACGAGCCGACGGCTGCGATGGATCCGGCTTCAGAGAACCGTTTACGCAAACGTCTTCATGCCGTTACGCAAGGCCGCACGGCCATCCTAATCACCCATAAGGGTTCTATGCTCAGTCTTGTCGACCGCCTCGCGCTTATGGATCGTGGCCGCATTATTGCCGACGGCCCGCGCGATGAGGTCATTAAAAAGCTACAAGCCAATCCGCAAGATCCGACAGGCTCTCGCTCTGAGGGAGGCGCATCATGAGCGAGAAGAACAGCAATAGAGACCAAAAACAAATGCGCGGCGAAGGTTCTGACTGGGGGCGCAGGCCGACCAATTTAAGCGAGCGCATCAAAAACCGGGCGCAGGCGCATCTCGATGCGCTTCTTAATGTTGATGAAGACCTCCCGCTGGCCAAACATCTACAGCTTTTTGTCATCACAGCCTTTTTTGTCATCTTCATTTTATGGGCAAGCTTTGCCGAACTGGATGAGGTCACCCGTGGCGAAGGCCGCGTCATTCCGTCCCGTGAAGTACAGGTCGTACAAAATCTTGAAGGTGGAATCGTTGAAGAAATCCTGACATGGGAAGGCGAAGAAGTCGACCAAGGTCAAATTCTTATGCGCCTTCGCGACATCACAGCCTCGTCCGATTTCGAAGCCAATGAGGCGCGTTACTTGTCCTTGCAAGCCGCTATTAAGCGTTTGCAGGCCGAGGCCGAAGGCGAAACAACCCTATCATATGGCCAGGAACTTTTGCGAGCTGTGCCTGAAACAGTGCGTGAGGAACAAGCAACATTTCGTGCCAATCGCCAACGCCTGAGAGACCAGCGCCAGATCCTCGACCAACAACTCCGCCAGCGTCGCCAAGAAGTGATCGAGATACAAACACGCATCGACAGCATCCAAGAGCAAATCGCCCTCACAGAAGAAGAAAAACGCCAGATTGAGCCAGCAGTCCTGCGCGGCTCTTTACCACAACTTGAAATGCTCAAGCTCGACCAACGCCTAAGCGAACAGCGCGGTGAGCTAAACTCGATGGAAAGCTCATTGCCACGCGCACGCGCCGCTATTAGCGAAGTGCAAGGGCGCTTACAGGACTTAACCTCTACCTTCCGGGCAGAGGCACAAAACGAACTCACAGAAAAGCAGGCAGAAGTCAGCGCTCTGGAGAAAACATTATCCGCACTTGAAGACCGCAAAGTACGCACAGAAATCAGGTCTCCGGTTGACGGCATTATCAAGGATATCAAAATCACAACCGTAGGCGGTGTTGTCCAGCCGGGTCAGGATCTGATCGAAATCGTGCCTAAAGACGACAAACTTTTGGTAGAGGCTCGTATCCGTCCCTCCGATATTGCCTTTCTTTATCCCGGTCAAAGCGCCATCGTTAAAATCACAGCCTATGATTTTTCCATCTATGGCGGGCTGAAGGCCGAGCTTGTCGACATCTCCGCTGACACAATTGAGGATCAGGAAGGCAATAGCTTTTACCGCGTGCGTGTTCGCACAGACGAAACCAATTTAAAGCGCAAAGGCGAAGTCCTTCCCATCATCCCCGGTATGGTTGCCTCGGTTGATATTCTCACAGGCGAGAAAACTGTGATGGAATATCTCCTTAAACCTTTTGTCAAAACACTTGATAACGCTATGAGCGAACGCTAAAGATTTTCGGCATTACTTGCGCTGCGGTTATTAAAATCATATTTTTGCGCAGCGCAGCATTATCACGCCACAAGATAACTATATTTCTTATTTATTTGATTTTGATGTTTTTATATTTCTTTTATTGACACAAAAACTTGCACATCATTACCCTAAAATAAACGACTTATGAAAGGTAATAGATATGTCACAAAAACCCACAGCGCAATCCGCATTCAGCACTACACATTCTGGCCCTAAAAGAGGCGGCTGTTACAGTGGTCCGGGTGCTGAAACAAGACACACTTATGATACTAAACCAGTACGGAAAAAAGACACACGCCATGGCAACACCACAGTGTCAGCACGCGTTCATGCCCCTGGCTGCCCATTTTAAGGCCATAGGCACATAACAGCAAAAAGGACGTCCGGCATTTCTCGGGCGTTTTTTTGTGCCTAATATGCCTTCTTTGATCTATATGCGCTTTCCTCTTGCGCTTCTTTGCAAATTCGCTATGAATAAGTGTGAAACTTAGCTATAATGGCTATCAAGCTTAAACAGTAACAACTCTAGGAGAGACGAACATTAAACGACCTATTAAACCGCCTATGCGTGAAAAAGACAGCACACGCGTGAATGAAGCCATCAGAGCCCCTGAAATCCGTGTCATCGACCAAGATGGAGAGATGCTGGGGGTTATGTCACCGCAAGACGCCATGAATAAGGCACAAGCTGCAGGTATGGATCTGGTCGAAGTCTCCCCTAACGCAACTCCTCCGGTTTGCAAAATTCTCGATTACGGCAAGTATAAATACGAACAGCAGAAAAAAGCGGCCGAAGCGCGCAAAAAACAAAAAGTCATTGATGTCAAAGAGCTGAAAATCCGCCCCGGCATCGAAGAGCATGACTTTCAGGTAAAGCTGAAACAAGCGCGCAAATTCCTTGATAATGGCGATAAAGTTAAATTCACCCTGCGTTTTCGCGGGCGTGAGATGGCGCATATCGATCTTGGACGTAGCGTTTTGGAACGCTATGCCGACGAGCTGAAAGACATTTCCCGTTTTGACCAGGCGCCAAAAATGGAAGGCCGCCTGATGATGATGCTTTTAGCACCAGAAGCTCCAAAGCAATAACTCTATGTCACCTCAAGGAACACAAAACAATTCCGACGCCAAGGGTGAACGGATTGCCAAAGTTATGGCTCATGCGGGGTTGTGCTCTCGTCGAGATGCTGAACGCTGGATTGAACAGGGTCGCGTCGTTGTTAATGGAAAAACACTGGAAAGCCCTGCTTTTACAGTCACCGCCAAAGATAAAATCCTTGTCGACAACAAGCCGTTGTTACAAGAAGAGACCGTCGAGCCCCAACTTTATATCTTTCATAAACCGTCAGGCTGTCTGACCACATCCAAAGACCCCGAAGGCCGTAAGACAATCTACGATGTGCTTAAGACTGTATTGCCGGAGGACGCACCACGCCTCATTCCTATCGGACGCCTGGACTACAATACCGAAGGACTTTTGCTCATGACCAATGACGGCGGTTTGAGCCGTTATATGGAACTTCCCAAAAATAAGATGAAGCGCCGCTACCGTGTGCGTGTTTTCGGAACCGTCTCCAAAGACAGCCTGAAACAATTGGAAAAAGGCGCAAAAATAGACGGCGTGCATTATGCCCCGGCTAAAGTCATTTTAGAGGAACAGGGCGACAAGCAAGGCAAAAGCAATCAATGGCTGCGCATCACATTGACCGAGGGTAAGAACCGCGAGGTGAGAAAACTGTGTGAGCATATCGGCCTACAGGTCAGCCGCTTGCTACGTGAAGCCTATGGCCCCTTCTCTTTGGGTAAACTGCCTCGTGGTGCGGTAAAGCAAGTCGCACAAAAAGATTTACATTTAGCCCTGCCGGAGTATTTTAAGCCTTAAGGAGGCCACTCAAGACCATGCGTATTACAGGTGGACAATATAAAGGACGGAAACTCGAAAGCCCTAAAGACAGGGCTATCCGCCCCACCTCCGATAAAGTCCGCCAGGCAATCTTTAACATGATCTTGCATGGCACATGGCGTATGGAATGGGGCTTTGACCTACATGAAGCGCGGGTGCTCGATTTATTTTGTGGAACAGGAACACTCTCATTTGAGGCTATTTCCCATGGCGCTGTCTTTGCCTATCTGATTGATAAAGAGGATAAGGCTCTGGATATCGCACGTAAAAATGCCAATGCTCTGGGACTAAATGCTAAAACTAGTCTCATGCGTAAGGATGCATCACAACTTCCACCCAAGCCTGATAATCTGGAGCCTTTCCAGCTCGTCTTTTTAGACCCGCCATATAACCAAGATCTTATTCGCCCCTCTCTGGAAGCGATGCATAATGGTGGCTGGCTCTCACAAGCCGCACTTTGTGTCGTAGAAAAAGAGCGCGAACCGAACTTTATCGTGCCCGCCCCCTATCAGGATATTAAGACCGCGCATTACGGTCACACGGATGTCATGCTGCTAGGCTATGACCCCGAAATGCAGGGCAGCTAACAAGACCAGCCCCAAGGCCACGCGGTAAAGCACAAAAGGCAAAAAGCCTACACGCTCAAGCAGTGCCATCATAGCCGCGATTGCAAGCCAGCCAGACACGAATGACAAAAAGACCGCAGCCAGAGCATAAACAGCCAACCCGTTAAAATCACCACCAATCAGGTCAAGCCCGCCTAGCGTCCCCGCACCCGAGATAGCGACGACCGCCAAAAGCAAAGAATAGCGCGCCGCCTGTGTTGCATTCAGCCCGAAACCACGCGCACAGGTCATGGTAATACCAGAGCGGCTAACCCCTGGGATGAGTGCTAAACACTGTCCCACACCGATGAGAAAGGCCTGCATATAGCTTAAATCTTCTACCGTATGGTGCTTGGGTGATAAACGATCAGCGATGGCCAGAACAATGCCGAAAATTAATGTCATCCACGCCATCACCCACAAGGAATCCAACCATTGCGGCATAAGGCTATGCAGGAAAAAGCCTGCGGCAATCACCGGCAAAGACCCGATTACCACTTTAAAAGCAAGACCACGCCCCTGTACATTGCCAACGGGCAAGATAACGCCCTTTATCATTTGCAAAACGTCATTCCTGAAGAAAAGCAGCACAGATAATAATGTACCGACATGAACGGAGACATCAAGCAAGCGTCTTTGCTCAAGACTTAGTAAATCCGCTCCCCCCATAGCCGTATGAGCAAGAACAAGGTGACCGCTCGAACTTACAGGCAAGAACTCGGTTAAGCCTTGGACGATCGATAAAATAGCGATATAGTAAACCAACATAGACGCAAGTTTAGAGGTTTTCACTGAAATGACAATCATTTATGGGATCACAGGATTTATCATCGGCTTCTTGCTGGGACAATGGCTTCTTGCCGCTCTTTTAAAGGACAAAACCAAAGAAGAACTTCTCAACGATCCTAAGCTCAAAGATTACGGTTTCATCAGCTGGGGGATGGCACTTGGCTTTTGCGCGCTCGGAGTCATACTTGCGGAAGTCGCTAAATGACTGGGCTTCCTGCCATTACACGAAATAGAACTTGCATTCTTAAATAAAATTCCGTTAGGGTGGTTGTAATTTAACAACAATAAAAAATAAAAAGATTTCCGAATGGGAACGCGCACCTTATACCATTTATGGCTCCACCCTTTTTCCCGAAAAATTCGACTAACGCTTGCCGAGAAAAATCTGGATCATGATCTGGTCGTTGAAAAGACGTGGGAGCGCCGTACCGCCTTTTTACAAATGAACCCTGCCGGCGACGTTCCCGTTCTTGTCGAAGAAGACGGCACAACGCTCACAAGCTCTTGTGTTATCTCCGAATATCTCGAAGAAGTATACCGAGATGTTGACCTGCTGGGCGAAGATCCTGTGCAGCGCGCCGAGACACGGCGATTAATGGCCTGGTTTGATCTTAAATTCAACCGCGAAGTAACGGAAAACCTTATCGGTGAGAAAATGATGAAGCGCCTGCTTAAACTAGGTGAGCCTCATGGCCCCGCCATTCGTGCAGGTCACGCCAACATCCATTACCACCTTGATTATATAGGCTATTTGCTAGAAAACCGTAACTGGCTGGCCGGAGAACGTTTCTCTCTTGCTGATATTGCGGCTGCCTCGCATTTATCATGCATTGACTATATTGGCGATGTGCCATGGGATGCACATCCACCCGCCCGCAAATGGTACGCACGCATCAAATCCCGCCCGTCATTCCAAGGGCTTTTGAAAGACACTGTGCCTGGCTTAGAGCCGACACAGCAGTATAAAACAGTTGATTTCTAAGCCAAATTCCCCGATTGTTTTCAGATGCCCAATACAACTCCCTCTTCTAAACGTCTTTTTTGCTTTGGCTTCGGCTATGTCGCCGATTACTTGACACGCGCACTGAAGACCGAGGATGAGAGCTGGCGCATACTTGGTACGACGCGCGATCCGATCAAGCGCTCTGCGCTCAAAGACCGCGGCTATCAGATATACTTATTTGACGACGACCACCCTGTTGTTGATCCGACCTATGCACTCGAGGACGTCACGCATATCCTCATCTCTACCCCGCCCAAAGATGATGGTGACGCTGTCTTTAATATGCACGCCGAAGATATTATCAAACTGCCTAATCTGGAATGGATAGGCTATTTATCGGCGACATCTGTCTACGGCGACCGTGGCGGTGGATGGGTCAGCGAAAAATCTGAGGTAAAGCCAAACAACAAGCGCGGCTCTCGCCGTGCAAAGGCTGAAGAACAATGGCGCAAAGCCGCCCGCATCCACGGCATTCCCCTCCATGTATTCCGCTTAGCCGGCATCTATGGTCCGGGTCGTAATGCCCTTGATTCAATCCGCGCAGGTATCGCGCGCCGCATCTCAAAGCCGGGGCACGCTTTTAACCGCGTCCATATTGATGACATTATTCAGGTGCTTATGGCCTCGATCAAAGCGCCAAATCCGGGACAGGTTTATAACGTCGCCGATGACAATCCAGCCGAAAGTCAAGAAGTCACAGCCTATGCTGCCTATATGCTGGGTATTGATCCGCCACCGCTCGTCCCTCTCGAAGAAGCAAATCTACCGCCAATGGCGATGAGCTTTTACAAAGACAACAAACGTGTCGATAACACCAAGATCAAAGAAGAACTTGGCGTTGAACTTCTCCATCCCGATTTTAAGTCGGGTATGCAGGCCTGTCTCAAGGCAGAAGATGACGATTCTTTATTCGGCTAAATAGTTGAGCTATTAGCTAAGGTCTTGGGCGGAGTGGAATCATATCGCCTTGGACTATCTCTCCTTTTGAATTCAAGCGCTCTATCAGCACTTCCTTCACATCCCAATGTTTAAAAGGAGACTGATTATTCATAAGAGATGTCATGGCAACTTGAATTTCCTCAAAGGTAAATAATACGCCATCCCCGCCAGTTCCGGCCATAAATTCGACCATGATTCTATCATAGGCATATTCTGAGAAGCTCTCGCCACAACACGTTGTTGAGGTTGGGTATGTGTCATCATCAGCATAGTGCTCCAACTCCTCACGCAATGCCTGCCCTTTTGTCGATAGCTCTGCGTCAAAGCCTTCATCAACGTCATGTGCGACAGAATTGAACACAACAGTAATTCTGTAGCGATGTGTCACATCGAAAATGTCATTAATATCGCGCGTATTCATAGCCATAGTTTTACGCTAAAAACTATATTATGTCAATAAATTTCATTTTCCATTTGCGCAGGCGGCATAAAGGACTTAAAACCAAAGCCATGAAACAAACACCCTTTATTATAGCCCTTGACGGCCCGGCAGCCAGCGGCAAAGGCACATTAGGTCGCGCCATAGCCGATCAACTCGATCTGGCATATATGGATACTGGCGCGCTTTACCGCTGTGTCGCGCTGGAATTACACAAAAACGGTGAGTCTGACTCGGATGAGCAAGCCGTGCTAAAGGCTACAGACTGGCTGTTAGAAAACTTTACCCCCGATCTCTTGAAGAATGAAGATCTGCGCAGTGACGAGATCGGCCAAATGGCCGCACGCGCCTCTTTATTCCCCTCTATGCGCGAAAAACTGTTGCACCTGCAACGTGATTTTGCGGCCCATCCCGCACGTTACAGCGCAAAGAACCCGCTTGCAGGGGCGCTCCTTGATGGCCGTGACATCGGTACAGTGGTCTGTCCGCAAGCCGATATAAAGCTTTTTGTCGATGCCGATGTCGAGCAGAGAGCCGAAAGACGCTTAAAAGAGTTGCAATCTCGCGGTATACAGGTTACATATAGCGCCGTCCTGGATGAAATGAAAGCCAGAGACCATCGTGATCGGTCACGTCCCGTTGCACCGCTTAAGCCTGCAACAGATGCGATTGAAATCGATACCACGCATCTTGGCCCCGATGCCGCGCTGCAAGAGGCTCTCGAGCTTATCAGCAAAGCTCTTGGCGAGGACGCGTTACAAAACTGATTTGAACCCTGTTCTTTGGCCTGAATTATCATCATGCCACTGGGCGGAAAAAGGGAACATTTTGGTTTATTCCATTTCGAAAAGGAAATGAACAATGGCTGGAATTGCAGCAAAACTAAACGATAAAGAAGGGTCACAGGATTTCGCCGCCCTTCTCAATGAAACAATGGGTGAATCCGAAAACTTTGAGGGACAGGTTGTCAAAGGGACAATCGTTGCTCTGACCGATGATGCCGTAATGGTTGATGTCGGACTTAAATCCGAGGGTATGGTTCCACTTAAGGAATTCCTCGTACAAGGCAAAGCGCCTGCTATCACAATCGGTGATACAGTTGACGTTTATGTCGACAAGATGGAAAACCGCGATGGACAAGCTGTCCTGAGCCGTGAGAAAGCCCGCCGCGAAGAGGCATGGGAAGATCTCGAAAAAGCTCACAAAGCAGCTGAACACGTTGACGGTGTTATCTTTGCCCGCGTTAAAGGTGGCTTCACAGTCGATCTTAATGGCGCCGTGGCATTCCTACCTGGCTCACAGGTTGATATTCGTCCGATTAAGGATGCATCACCTTTGATGAACGAAACGCAGCCTTTCGTGATCTTGAAAATGGACCGCGCGCGCGGCAACATCGTTGTCTCTCGTCGTGCCGTTCTTGAGGAAAGCCGTGAAGAAGTACGTGCAGACCTTATCAAGAATATGTCTGAAGGCCAGAAACTTAAAGGTATGGTCAAAAACATCACTGATTACGGTGCGTTTATCGACCTCGGCGGTATCGACGGCCTATTGCACGTCACTGATATCTCCTGGACTCGTATCAACCACCCGTCAGAAATCCTGGAAGTCGGCCAGACTGTTGACGTTGTTGTCACTAAGTTTGACGAGAAAAACCAGCGCGTTTCTCTCGGTATGAAACAGCTTGAGCGTGACCCATGGGATGACGTATCTGCTCGTTTCACAACTGGCACAAAAGTCAAAGGTACAATCACAAACATCGCCGATTACGGTGCGTTTGTTGATCTTGGCGAAGGCATTGAAGGCCTGATCCACGTTTCCGAGATGTCTTGGACTAAGAAAAACATCCACCCGGGCAAAATCGTCTCTACATCTGAAGATGTTGAAGTTATGGTTTTGGATATCGACAATGACAAGCGTCGTATCTCTCTTGGCCTCAAGCAGGTTCAAGACAACCCATGGACGTCTTTTGCGACTGAGTACAAGGCTGGTGACGAGCTTGAAGGCACCGTACAAAACAAAACCGAATTCGGTATCTTTGTTTCTGTACCTGGCGGCATTGACGGTATGGTTCACCTCTCAGATGTATCTTGGGAAGATGAAACTCCTGAAGTTCTGGATGCCTACAAAGAAGGCGACAGCGTTAAGGTGAAAATCCTCGAGATTGACCCTGCTCAGGAGAAAATCGCTCTTGGTATCAAACAGCTGACAGACGACCCATTTGCTTCTGCGCTTGAAGGCGTGAAGAAAGGTGACATCGTCACGTCAACTGTAACCAAAATCACAGACAGCGTTGTTGAAGTCAGCGTTCATGATGTGATTAAAGGTATCATCAAACGCTCTGACCTGTCTCGTGAACGCTCTGAACAGCGTCCGGACCGCTTTGCAGTTGGTGAGAAAGTTGACGCAAAAGTCACTAAGATTGAGCCAAGAAACCGCACTGTTGTTCTGTCTATCAAGGCAAAAGAGCTGGATGAAGAAAAAGCCGCTATGAAAGAATACGGCTCGACTGAATCAGGTGCGTCACTGGGTGATATTCTCGGCGCTGCTTTGCAAGAGCAAGGCAATAAGTCAGGCAAGAAAGACGGCTAATCCCCCCTCTTTCACTTTATAAATAATTCAAAAGAAAACCGGGCTTTCACAGTCCGGTTTTTTTATATCTATATTTTACAATATCTAACTCTTATTTTTTAAGATGCGGCGACGCTGGACAGACGAGCCATAGCCCAAAGCTTCACGGTATTTCGCGACTGTACGGCGCGCAACCTCTATCCCTTCCTCTTTTTCAAGAAGGTCTGCAATCTTGTCATCGGAGAGGACGTCTTTGGGCAGCTTCTCAGCCTCGATCAAATTCTTGATTTTTGCCTTAACCGCAGAGGCAGACACATCCGAGCCGCCTGCGCTCGACACACCAGAGGAGAAGAAATATTTCAGCTCGAAAATACCGCGCGGGGTGCCGATATATTTATTTGTCGTCACGCGAGAGACAGTGCTTTCATGCATATCTATCTCTTCAGCCACCTCTCGTAAGGTCAGCGGGGTGAGATATTCCACACCATAGAGAAAGAACGCATATTGCTTCTCGATGATTGTCGAAGCGACCTTGAGGATTGTCTGCGCACGCTGATCCATCGCCCGCACAAGCCAGTTAGCCGAAGCCATACGATCGTTAATATAGGATTTATCTTCTTTGCTTTTGGCTGAATTCGCCACAGTGGTGTAATATTCGTTATTCACCAGAACACGCGGGAGTGTGTCAGTATTCAAGACAACCCGCCAGCCACCGCCTTCCGACTTCGGAATACGGCGCATCAGCACATCCGGCAAAGCCGTCTGCACAACGAAATGGTCGAAATCGCCAATCGGTTTAGGATTAAGCGAGCGTAACTCGGCAATCATAGATTTGAGCGTGTCCTCGTCCACACCGCATTTTTCGCGCAGGCCTTTATGGTTATGCTCTGCGAGCATATCAAGATGAGCAAGAAACACCTCATAAGCAGGGCTCATCACGCCACGCTCTTCGAGCTGCATCGCAAAGCAATCAGGCAAATCTCTTGCAAATACGCCGGTCGGATCAAATTGACGCACCTCATAAAGCACATCCTCAAGCCTTTGTTCAGAGCACCCCAGCTTATCCAACAGCTCTTCATCCGTTTCGCGCAAAAAACCGCTTTCATCAAGGCGATCAATCAACTGATACGCAACTGCCCGGTCTTTCTCATCTTCAAGATTAAGATGCACTTGCTCGTTCAAATGATCGCGCAAGGTCGAGCGGTTGGCGAGCGCGTTTTCCCATGTGTTTTCCAGGCGGTCAAATGACGTGTTCCCACCTGCACCAATCTCAGCCATCGATGATCCGGCATCAAAATCCTGAAGCCCCTCACTGCTTTCCGATTTCTGTGAGCTATCCTCGTCCCATTGAGAGTCAAAACTCTCGCCGATATTGTCTGAATCTTGATCGGCAGAGGCCTGATCGCGTTCCTGCTGTTGCTCTTCGGCCGCGCTATCGTCTCGTTCATCGCGCTCTAAAAGGGGGTTGTGCTCGATTTCCTGTTCAATAAGTTCCGACAACTCGGTATTGGTCAATTGCAGCATCTTGATAGCCTGCTGCAATTGTGGCGTCATCACCAAATTCTGGGTCTGTTTTAAGTCTATGCGCTGTGAAATACTCATAAGAATAAGTATAGTGCGAACAGCCCACAGGCAAAAGATTTAATTGAAGCGCGCGGCGAAATCGAAAGCAGATTGTGCCATATCCGCCAGCCCCGAACTTAGGCAACCGCCACAAAGCTCATTTCCTGCAATAACGGCAAAACAGGCAAGCGGGATAGATGCCAGCGCCAAACCAAAGCGCGACGGAGTTTGGATACCTCTTATCCCGTGCTCTTGTAAATTTTTGTCCCTGATACGGCCATGTAAATAAAGAGAAGATGCAGACACGCCCCCCATCAAGCCAAGACAAAGCCAATGAACAGCCTGCCCATTTCCACCACTATCAGGGCTCAGCATTGCAAAACCAAAAAGGATACCGAGAGCGGAAAATCCTGCAACGGCGCTACCGACGGCATCCTTAAAATCTTTTTTAAATTTAAAACCTGCCACGGACATGAGTAAAGAAAGGCTTATGAAGGACAGTTGATGCGGTATTTCACATCATCAGTACCTGTCACTGTGACAATACGTTGCCCATCATCAGTGATGAAGCCTACAGCGCTACGGCATTGGTCTAGAACAAAACGATTATAAGACTGGTCTTCATAAACTTGCTCTGTCATTTCAGGCGCAGCAATTGCGGCCTCAAGAGCCTGTTCATATGACGCCTGCTGTGACTCAATTGCGTAGTCTATATACATCGTCGCAAATGCGGCAGAAAGCGTCCATAACACATTGCCAACTCTCGGTCTTAGGGCGCCTTTCAACGTAACGGACTGGCTTCCTTCCATCTTCTCACTTGCCTTCATGAAACTTTCCGCCATATATACAGAAGCACCAACAAACAAAGCTATTCCTGCCACCACCGGAAACGACAAAGCCAAGCCATAAAACATATATGGTATCGATATCGCACAGAAGCCCGCGATCAAAGAACCAGTACTAACTAGTGCAAATCCAAGTTTTGCACGCCCTTTATATTCTTTGTTCCAAAAACCTGTCTCAGGCTTTTCCTGTTCAAGCTTCAACGATTGATCCGACATAACACCTCTCTTACCTCAAAAAACCAAAGGTGAGCAATCTGTGGTTCACCTGTGACGGACAATTGATACGGTAAGATTGCCCATCAGAAGCCTCATAGCTCACCATTAAATCTCCATTGTCATCTTGAAAGCGTTGATTGCTGTTGCATTGTTCTTGAACAAAGTCGCCAAAGTCTGCGGTGCCATGTAGCTCTTTTGTAAGCAGAGGCATATTCGCAATCTCTTCTGCTCTTTCCGTCAATCCATTCATATCTTTTGTTAAAACAGAAAGTACTAAAAGCGGTGCACCAAACAATACCGGCAGAAGCGAGCTGACACGAGGCTCATGAAACTTGACTAGCTCATCTAGACTAACTCCTGACTGCCCTTGTGACACTTTTTTATTCGCTATCAAAGAACAATGTGCAATATGCATACCTACCGTCACGGCTACTGATAAACCAGCCATTGCAATAAACGGCAATCCTGGAGATATGATATTCAATAAAAACGTTCCCGTTGCCACGGCAGCAGTAGCCACCCCTCCCGCAGCGAGAAGTAAGAAAAACCCTTCACTTCTTTCTTTTGAGAATGCTTTAGACAAAAACCCAGGCATTTTTGAGCTTAGATTTTGCTGTGATTGATCCGACATATTATTTCTCCCTGTATCACAAGAAAGTAATAAAGAGGAAATTATGTCATGTCAACAGGCCTTATGAAAAGATATCACCAAGATAGACGCGGCGGACATCTTCATGATTGATAATGTCTTGCGGGCTTCCCTCCATCAGGACACGTCCTTCATGCAGAATATAGGCACGATCGACAATCGAGAGCGTGTCGCGCACATTGTGATCGGTAATCAGAACACCGATGCCTCGCGTTTTCAGATGTAATATCAAGTCTCTAATATCACCTACGGCAATCGGGTCGATTCCGGCCAGAGGCTCATCCATCAAGATAAAATGCGGCTTAGAGGCAAGCGCTCTTGCTATCTCTACACGTCTACGTTCACCTCCCGAAAGCGCGACCGCAGGCGTCTCGCGCAAATGCGCGATCGAAAACTCGGCCAATAGTTCTTCCAGAAGGTTGTTTTGCTCTTCGCGGGAAAGGTCTCCGGCCTGTAGTACCGCTCGAATATTCTCTTCTACGTTCAGGCCACGAAAAATCGACGCCTCTTGCGGCAGATAACCAACCCCTAAACGCGCACGACGGTACATCGGCAAGTGCGTGATATCATGTCCGTCCAAAGTGATATGTCCGCTCTCGGCAGCAATCATTCCCGTCATGATATAAAAACAGGTCGTCTTACCGGCTCCGTTGGGACCCAAAAGAGCAACAGATTCACCTCGCTTTAACTTTAGCGACACATCACGCAAAACAGGACGCTTCTTATATGATTTAGCCAAATGCGCAACCGCAAGCTCTGTTTGTTGTTCGGTCATATGTGTTTGCTTATCATCCATTGCCAATCTCTTCTCTCAAGCCTCAAGCTTATTCGCTTTGAGCCTCATCATCCAGATAGAAAACACCGCGCACACGTTTTTTACCCTGCCCCGTCGTGGGTTCTTCAATTTGCGGATTCATTTGATCGGCAGCAAAAAGACGCGAGACATTGCTGCGCATATCTACTTCTGCCTGCTCTCCGAGCAATACATTCTCACCTTTGCGCAGCGCTACATTTCCGCGCAAAACGGCAATCTCTGTTGCGGGACGGTAAATTGCAAAATCACCCTCTGCCTGCTCTTCGGCGGTGGTGATAACGACGTTATCCTGTGCCTCTATGCGATCGATGCTGCCATCCTCATTAAGAAAAGCGGTCAGAGACTCCGCAACAATCTTGTCATCCGAGAAGACAGCTTCCGGCCCTTCCGAGGCCTGCATTCGTGTTAGAACCACGCGCCCATTTTCGTCTTCGCGGTAAAAAGCGCGCAGCAAATCACCACGAACTGTGAGCTCTTCATATATTGCCACGGCATCCTTCTTGGCTGTGTAGGTCTGTGCCGTGCGGTCCCATTCCAGAGCTTGTGCCGCCGTGATTTCTATCTTACGCTGCTGGCTTTTATCCGCCGCATCATTTTGTGCAAAAACAGCAGTTGCCGAGAAGACGGC